>NZ_CP109172.1 GCF_036246005.1 Streptomyces sp. NBC_01723 | reverse complement strand
ACCAGCTGCGGCGCCTGGCGCGCGGCGGAGTGGGAGCACGCGGATGAGTACACCGGTGGAGCTGATCGACGGCCAGCACGAACTCGCCGGCGTCCTCATCGGCCGCGGCACCCCGATCGTCATCGCGGCGATCGAAGGGCTCGGCAGGGCGCCGCAGCGCACCGCAGATGTGGAACCGCCGGGGGAGGACGGGCTGTGGCTGGGCCCGGACCTGTTCAGCGGCCGCACCATCCGTATCGACGCACGGATCAAGGTGCCAGGGGACCGGGAAGGCGCCCTCGACATCCACGCAGACCTCCAGGACGCCGCCGACGACGAAGCTGTCCGGCTGGCCGGCGGGGCGACCACCGATCTGCGGCTGAAGTTCCCCGGCCGGTCCGCGCGCACGGTCCGCGGCCGTATCCGCGCCCTGAACACGGACCTCACCCAGGCCAAGCACGGCCTCATCCCCCTGGATATCGAGTTCACCGGCCAGGACCACCTGTTCTACGACGAGCGGCAGACCACGTCGATGCCGCTCGGCTCCATCACCCAGGGCGGGCTGACGTTTCCGCTGGTGTTCCCGTTCACGATCGAGTACACGGCCGGTGCGGTCGGCCGGCCCGGGTTCATCGACGTCGGCGGGACCGCCGGCACGTGGCCGGTGCTGCGGATCACCGGGCCATGCGCCAACCCGGTGATCAAGCACGTCGGGTCGGGGCGGACGCTGACCGTGCAGGGCTCCATTGGCGCGGGGGACTGGGTGGAGATCGACACCCGGCCCGGCTGGCGGACCGTCCTCCGCAGCAACGGCGGCGGCATGCCCCTCACCGCGCAGTCCCGTATCGACCTGTTCCGTCTCGACCCCGGGCTGAACGAAATCCACTGGAACGCGACCGACCCCACCCTGACCAGTTCTCTCGCCGTCACGTGGTGGCCGGCGTACAAGGCCCTCTGAGGAGACCACCGATGGCACTCGTACCAGTTCCGATTGCGACGCTGGGGGCGGAGCATTCCGCGCAGCAGTTCCGCATGATGATCAAAGATTTGGCGCGGGACAACGAGGGCGTCACCACCGGCAGCGACTTGAAGGTGACGGCGTTGTCGACGCCGGGCGCGGGCGTGCAGATCGGGGACGGGTCCGCGGTCATCGCAGGGAAGGTCTCCCCGGTCCAGGGCTACTACAACGCGTACAACATCGGCTCCGACACCGTAGATATATCCGCGACGGGCGGCACGGGCCGCTCGGACATGGTCGTGCTGCGCGTGGAGGACCCCGAGTACGAGGGCACCCGCGACCCCGAGACGGATCCGATCGTGTTCTTCGAGGTCATCCCCAACGTGTCCTCCACTGCGACCACCGTCCCCGCGGGCTATTCCGCTGTCCCGCTCGCCCGGATCGACATCCCGTCCTCCACGGCGACCATCACCAACGCCATGGTGAAAGACATTCGGCAGGTCGCGAACCCGCGACGGGAACGGATCCTCACCCCCTACTACGCGTTCGGTTCCCTCGTTGAAATCTCCGGCACCTCCAGCACGTGGAAACTCCATCCCAACCTGACCTTGGCCACCCTGGACATTCCGTCCTGGGCTGCTGTCGCGAAGGTCGTGTTCTCGGTGACGAACCTGCGGCTCGCGGACGGCGCGGTGTTCGGCGCGTTCCGGTTCGTACTCGGAACGGTCGAGGCCGGTCAGGAGGTGTGGATCGACGACAACCAGGGGTCCGTCGCCCGCCGCGCGTACATCGAGATGATCGAGACGATCAGTCTGACTACCGGGCCGGGCGCGGCGATGCGGGGGACCAGCCAGCCGATCAAGGCGCGGATGCGGACGGACCCGCTGAACGACGGGAAGATCGGCATCGACAACCGCACCATCTTCAAGATCGATGTGGAGTTCCTTGAAGGACGTCTCTGATGGGGCGGTGGCGGTTTTGGACGCAGCACGCCCTGACCGGCGTGCAGCTCCATCCTGCCCTGCCCCTGTCGCAGGCCGAGTTCGGCAACGAACTCAACGGACCGGGCGAGCTGCGCGGCACCCTGGCACCCCGGTTCGTGAAAGCCAACGTGGACGCCCTCATCCCCGGCAAGGCCGTCATCTACGCCGAGGCCGACGGCTACCTGCGGTGGGGCGGCCTCATCTGGGACCTGACCGCGCAGGACGGCGAGTACCAGATCGAAGCGGCCGGCTGGTCGTCGTATCTGACGAAGCGCCACGACACGCACGGGGAGCTGGCGGGCCGCGGCCCGTACACGTACACCGACCCGTGCACCATCATCCGGGACGTGTGGGCGTACGCGCAGGAGCAGCCCGACGGCAACCTGGGTGTGGTCGTCGACTCCACCACCTCGCAGATCACCGTGGGTACACCGGATGAGCCGTGGGCGTCGCACTGGTACGAAACCCCGAACCTGGGCGACCACCTGGACGACCTCGTATCGGAGGAAGGCGCACCCCAGTACACCAACACCAGCCGCTACCTCACCAACGGCACTGTGGAGAAGCGGCTGAAGCTGGGGTATCCACGGCTCGGGACCCGCCGCACCGACATCAGCTTCCGGACCGGCGTCAACATCATCGACGCACCCCCCGTCACCTACAGCGGCGACGACTTCGCCAACGTCATCATCGCCACCGGCTCCGGCGAGGGCACCGCCACCCGCCGGGCGGAAGCACCCTCCCGGGACGGCGGGCTGCGCATGGAGTCCGTCCTGGCCCTTCCCACCGTCAACGGGACCGACGTCCTGGGGAAGCGCGCGACCGCGGAACTGAAGCGCCGCAAGGTCATGGGCCAGGTCGAGACGATCACCATCCGGCACCACCCCAACGCCCCGCTCGGCTCGTGGCAGATCGGCGACGACGTACCCGTCACCGTCAACAACCAATGGACGTCCTGGTCGGGCTGGGCTCGGATCCTGTCCGACTCCTACCGGCCCACCGAATCCCCCGACCAGGCGGTGCTCACCCTGAAGCGCGCCGATTCCTTCCACTACGGCCCCGCGGAGGCGTAACGATGGCTCGAGACCTCACCCAGGAAGTCGCCCGCCTCCGACAGCAGCTGAAGGAGATCCAGAAGGGGCAGCGGTACGCGCACGGCGGCAGCATCGAGAACAACGCCCTCCAAGTCCGCGACGGCGACGGAAGCCTCCGCGCGATCCTCGGCGTGCAGGGCGACGGCACGACCGCCGTGAACATCGTCAACGGGCCCCCACCACCCACACCGTCCGCGCCGATCCTCGGATCCGTCCTCGGCGGGATCACCGTGTCCTGGAACGGCGCCTTCGCCGATGATGCGGTGCCACCGCTGGACTGGCAGCGCGTCGAAGTCCACGCCTCCACCGAAGACGGCTTCACCGCCAGCCTGGCCACGCTGAAGACAACGTTCGAAACCCCGCAGGGCGGCACCGTCGTCGTCCCCTGCGACGAGCCCGTCTACGTCCTCCTGGTAGCCCGGAACACGTCCGGGACGGCATCGGATCCGACCGTCCAGGCGGGCCCGCTCGGTCCGGCGCCCGTAGTGGCGACGGACATCCTGGACGGCATCGTGACCACGGTGAAACTCGCCGACGACGCGGTCACACAGGCAAAAGTCGCCGCAGGCGCGATCGGCACCACTGAGATCACCGACGATGCGATCACCACCCCGAAGATCGTTGCCGCCGCGGTGCAGGCGCTCCAGATCGACACCGACGCCGTGAACGCCGACAAGATCGCATCTGGTGCTGTGACCACCGTGAAACTCGACGCGCTCGCTGTCACCGCCGACAAGATGGCAGCGAACGCCGTCACCGCAGAAAAGATCGCCGCCGGGGCCGTCACCACCAATGCGCTCACCGTCGGCATCGCCCAGTCCATCGGGCAGAAACTCACCGACTCCATGGGCGACGCCACCTTGTGGCAGCAGGTCGCCGACAGCGGCACCTGGCAGGTCCTCACTGGGGTCACCGACGCAGGAACCGGCGGCACCGTCTTCGAAGTCAGCGGCCGCACCGCACTCGAAGGCAGACAGAACATCCCGTTCGACCCGGACGCCCTGTACAAGGTGACAGTCCGCCTGCGGACGACCGTCGCACCGACCACGGGCACCCCGACCGTCTACCTGGGCCTGGCGGGAATTGCCGCCGATGGCACCACCCGGGTCAACACCGCCGGCGATGACTTGGTGTCCCTCCAGCACTACGTGGCGGCCAGCAATGAGGCCATCACCGTGGGGACGGCGTGGTCGACGTTCACCGGCTATCTCAAGGGGGCCGCCGCGGCAGGCGTGAACGGTACGGGAACGCCCCGCCCTGACCCTAAGACGCCGGGTCTGGCGCACGCGAGCGTCCGCTACCTGCGTCCGCTGATCCGGCTGCTGTACGGGGCGACGGCGGACGGCGTGCAACAGATCGACCTGGTCACGGTGGAGACGGTACCGACGGGCGTGGTCAACTCGGTGAACATCGCCGACGGTGCGATCACGGCTGCCAAGCTGGACGCCGACGCCATCAACGGCAAGACCATCACCGGCGCGCTGATCCAGACCGACACGACCGGTGAACGCATCACCCTCAACGAGGGCGACGCCAACAAGATCCTCGGCTACAACGCGGACAACGTCACCGTCAACGAACTCTCCGCCCGCGGCCTCCTCGTCAAGGGCGAGACCGGGGCCGTCATGTGGCTCAACCCCAACCTGGCCTACCCGGCCATGCAGCTGTACAACGCCAGCGGCTCGAATGTGGCCGCCGTCGCCGTATCCGAGCCAGCCACCGGCGACGCCAACCTGGAGCTGGTGTCCGGCACGTTCCCCGCGAACGGCTACACGAAGATGCTGTGGCGAGCCGGGCTGTTCAGGGACGCCGCGATCATGGAGCGGCTCGCGCTGGACTCCACGCCGCCGTCGCGTGTGATCGGCGGCCGGATCTACATGGACGGCACCCTCGCGAACTTCTCGTACGTCAACCAGGACGCAACGGCGCAGAACACCAGCTACATCGTGGAGCCGAACCTGGCGACCCTCGGCAACGGCCGCCTGGCCGTCGTCCCGCCAGCGTCCGCGTTCAGCGGCTTCTACCTGGAGGCGGCGACCGCGCACACCGGGTTCCTGCTGCGGCTGCTACGGGATGCCGCGAACCGGTTCACCGTCGACAAGGACGGCAACACGGTCATCGCGGGCATGATGACCGCCGGGAACATCATCACCGGTACGACCACGATCACCCCGTCCGCGGCGCACGTCCCGACCAGCGCGTCCGTGTCGTTCTCCGCGCTGAAGGGGACCACGTTCCGCGGCTACGCCACCGCGGCCACGACCGTGCCCGGCGTCCGTACTCCCGTAGGCGCGCAGGGCGTCACTGGCGTCGGCGTCTCCTCCGTCACGTCGAGCAGCATGCTCGTCTGGGTCAACCGCGAGAACACAACCGCTACCAGCGTCAACTGGATGGTGATCGGATCGTGAGCGAAGAGACCACGCAGTCCGCAGAGACCGGACCCATCGAGGCCCCGGAGGCCACCGAGTCCACCCAACTGGACCCGATCCCGGTGGAGCCCCCGACGCCGGCACCGACCGAGCCGCCCCCGGACCAGCCGCCGCCCACCCCGGACCCGGTACCCGACCCGGACGTCATCAACTGGGAACCGCAAACCTGGTACTCGATCACCTCCGCCTGCGTCACCCCTGGATGCCCGCAGGAGAACGTCATCGTCCACATTCCGATGTTCTACTCCAACAACGGGCAGCTGAAGTACATCCGGGTCGTCTGCGGGTCGGACGGCTGCTGCGGCAAGGACTGCCGGATCCTGACCGCCAGCAAGCTGGACCCGCAGCCCATCGAGGAATAGGCGCACAGCAGGGCCTGGGGGAACGATCCTTCCCCCAGGCCCTAGCCTGATCACAGAGGGCGACCCTCCGCCCCCAGCAGCATCCACCGAGGGACGGCCGCACCACAGCGGCCCGCCACACCAATTTCACCTGGGCGCGGGGAGTCTAGGAGTACGGGCCATGCCCGACCCCAAGCACGACGGCGAGCAGACGGCTGCCCGTACCAAGCCCGACACCAGCCCGGCCCGCCCCGACGCCGAACCCGCACCCGTCGCCGAACCCCCGACGACCGTCGACAGCGGCGACCAGCACGAGCCCTACCCCGGCCCGGAGTTCTTCCACGGCGGCCGCTACAGCCCCATCAACGCTGCGGCCGGCGCCCGCCTGACCGCCGAAGGCCACAACCCGCACGGCAAGCGCCTCGGCCCGGACTGGACCAACGCCCACCGCGACGCCTGGGCGTCCTACCAGAAGTCGCTGCGCCCCAAGGGTGCCGGTGACGTGTCCGGGATCCCCGACGAAACCGCCTGGGACCGCCTGAAGGTCCCGCGCGTCACCCCGCCCCCGAAGGAGTCCTGATGGCCACGCCCCTGTCCGCGGCCGCGTTCCTTGCAGCCCTGAAGGCCGAAGGCTGCAAGGCAGTCGAATACCGGTCGTGGCGCAGCCACAACCGCAACCACGTGGGCTCCTGGGGGCCCGTCAACGGCGTCATGATCCACCACACGGTGTCCTCCGGTGAGGACAACTCGGTCGCCCTCTGCTACAACGGCCACGCCAACCTGCCCGGACCGCTCTGTCACACCGTCGGCGGCAAGTCCGGGAAGCTGTACATGGTCTCCGCCGGCCGCGCCAACCACGCCGGATCCGGAGACGACGACGTCCTCCGCGCGGTCACCAACGAGACCGCCCTGCCCGCCGACAACGAGGCCAACACCGACGGCAACTCCCGCTTCTACGGCCTGGAGATCGTCAACCTCGGCAACGGCAAGGACCAGTACCCGGCCGTCCAGTACGACGCCGCCGTCCGCTGGGCGGCCGCCCTGTGCCGCGCCCACGGATGGGGCGCCGGATCCGTCATCGGCCACAAGGAATGGCAGCCCGGAAAGATCGACCCCTATGGGCCGGTCGAGGGCCGCGGCAGCTTCGACATGACCGCCTTCCGCCGCGACGTCGCCGAACGCCTCAAGCACCCCGCCTCATGGAGTGCCGGCTCCTCGAACACCACCAAGCCGCCCGCCCAGCAGGAGGAGGACCCCATGGCCGGCTTCAGCAAGAAGGACATCTACAACGCCGTCTGGGAGACCGACGCCGTGGCCGCTCCGGCGGACGCGCCGGACATCAAGACGAACAAGACGTGGCAGCCGCAGTCCTACTTGCGGTCCATCTACAACTCCGTCGTCGGACTGCCCAAGGTACTCGACGCGCTCCGTAAGGACGTCGCCGCCCTGCGCGCCGACGTCGCCAACCTCAAGAAGGAGTCCTGACCGTGAAGATCCTCGGGCGTGAGCCCGTTCTCCTGCTGGGCTTCGTCGCTGTCGCCCTCAAGCTGTCCTCCGCGTACGGCCTGGACGTGTCCGCTGAGCAGCAGGCCGTCATCATGGCCGTCCTGTCCGGCGTCGTCGCCCTCGCCGAAGCGGTCGTCCTGCGTACCGGTGCGGCCGCCGCAGCCATCGTGAACCTCGCCCAGGGTGTCCTGGCCCTGTTCCTCGGCTTCGGCCTCGACATGAGCGCAGAGCAGCAGGCCCTGTGGATGCTGGTGGTGGAGGGCGCCGTCGCCCTGTTCCTCCGCCGGGAGGTCACCGCGCCCGTCCCGGCCCTGAACATCGAACGGTCCGGCCCGCTGGCCAAGCGGCCCGGCCCCACATCGGTCTGACCGAACCCACCGGTACGCAGGTGTCGACTGGCAGCGGCACCCGCGTACTCCACCCACCAACTACAAGGAGCAGCAGAGGTGAATGACCTGTCGGCCGTCAACGTCCTTCTGCCGGGCGGGGCCGGGGCCATCGTGACCCTCATCGTGCTGCTCATCCTCCGAGGCAACCTGGTCTCCCGCGCCGTCCTCGAGGACGTGCGCAAGGACCGGGACGCACGGGTCGCCGAGATCGCGTCGGAACGAGACGCGTGGCGGGCAGCCCACCGGGAGAGCGAAGCCGCACGCATCGAAGCACAGAACCAGGTCGGGGAACTCCTCGAACTCTCACGGGTCGCCAACCACGTTCTGCGCGCCATACGAGGGGAGGTGCCCGGGGATGCGATGGATCAGTCGGTTGCTGCGCCGCCGTCCTGAGCCCGCCCCGCAGCGCCCGGACCAGGCCGCCAAAACTCACGGGCAGCGGGAAGCCGAGAAGGCCCTGTCCCGCGCCCAGAAGGCCCGCCGGACGGTGGAAGCGCACCGCCCGCTCGTTGACCGCGTCGCCGCCCGCCTCGCCAGCGAGCGGGAACAGAACCACTTCGCGGAACTCTTCCGCAACGCCTTCGAGGGAGGCCCCCGCTAATGGACTGCGCGCAGCTCGCCAACCTTGCAGCCTCGAGCCTGGTCGCCCTGTGCAGCCTTGTATTCGGGATCGTCTACCACCGGTTCGCGCCGTGGCGGTCGACGGCGGTGGGCCGGCACATCATGACGTTCACGCTGGCGATCGGCGCCCTGGGGGCGTACACGGTCGCGATCACGGTGTGGGATTACGGGGCGCCGGCGATGGTGTTCCGTACGGTCCGCACGCTGCTTCTGCTGGTCATCGCATGTCTGGTGATGCAGCGGATCAGCATGGTGGTCCGGGCTCAGCACCGGGGGACGTTGCACGACGCGGTGCAGGACCGGTCTGGGCCGGCACCTGACTGAACTGGTGTGCGATCGGGGGTCAGGGGGCGATGCGGCCGTTGGCATTGAACGCGGCGTGGGTGAGGGGCATCAGCTCCGCCCACGCCGCCTCCATCTGCTCCGCGACCATCTCGATCTCCCGCTGAGGGAAGCTCGGGGTGGCGGCGTCGGGGTGGGTGGTGCGCAGCCCGAGGAAGTGCATCAGCGACCGCGCGTTGCACGTCGCGTACGCCGACGAGAACAGACCCACGGGCAGCACCGCCCGCGCCACCTCCCGCGCGACACCCGCGGCGAGCATCCGCTGATAGGCGGCATACGCCTGCCGGTACGACTCCTCCATGACGGAGTCCACCAGCTTGTACTGCTCCTCGCTCCCGGCGACGAACTGGTAGTGGCCGGGCTTGCCCTCCTGCACCAGGCGCCGCTCCGGGCCGGGGATGTAGAACACCGGCTCCAGCTCCCGGTAACGCCCGGAGGATTCGTTGTAGCTCCAGCCGGCGCGGTGCCTCATGAACTCGCGGAACACGAAGATCGGGGCACTGACCAGGAACGTCATCGACGTGTGCTCCCAGGGTGAGCCGTGCCGGTCCCGCATGAGGTAGTTGATCAGGCCCTTCGACTTCGCCGGGTCCTTGTCCAGCTCGGCGAGGGACCGTTCTCCGAGGGTGGAGACGCGGGCGGCGGACAGCACGTCGTTGTCGGAGGCTGTCGCTTTGACCAGCTGCACGGTGACGTCGCTGCGGAACACGGGCGCAAGGGTCTCGGGCACGGGAAGGCTCCGATCGGTAGGGGCGGTATGACCAGTCTCCCGCCGATCCAGCGCAGTGTTCCCCTGGCCTGGTCGTACGATGACGGCGTGAGCAGCAACCCCTCCGACAGACCCGTCCCGCCGGCCCCCGAGTGCGCGCCGTCCCTGGTGGGGCCGTGCCGCGGCTGCCAGCACCCCACTCACCGGTACGGGCTGGGCGGGAACCCGCTGTGCGTCCTGTGTACGCGGGCACTGGAGGAACGGCGGGCCAGCGCAGGGAACGGGCCGGCGGGACGGCCGTAGCCTCGGCGTGTGCTCCTTTCCGACAGAGACCTCCACACGGCGATAGCCGACGGCCAGCTGGGCATCAGCCCGTTCGACGAGGCGATGCTTCAGACCGCCAGTATCGACGTCCGCCTGGACGCCTCGTTCCGGGTCTTCGAGAATCACCGGCACGCCTTCATCGATCCCGCCCGACGGCAGGACGACCTGGCGCGGCTGGTGGAGGTTCCGGCGGGGGAGGCGTTCGTGTTGCATCCGGGGGAGTTCGTGTTGGGGTCGACGTTGGAGCGGGTGTCGTTGCCGGACACGCTCGCGGCCCGGCTGGAGGGGAAGAGCTCGCTCGGCAGGTTGGGGCTGATCACGCACTCCACGGCGGGGTTCATCGACCCGGGGTTCGAGGGGCACGTAACCCTGGAGCTCAGCAATCTCGCCACCTTGCCGATCAAGCTGTGGCCGGGCATGAAGATCGGGCAGATCTGCGTGTTCGCTCTGTCGTCCCCCGCGGAGTACCCGTACGGGAGCGAGGTGCGCGGCTCCCGATATCAGGGTCAACGCGGGCCGACCGCGTCCCGGTCCTGGCAGAACTTCCACCGCACGGATCTGCCCGGATAGGGTGCAAAGACGACGGCACCCGGTCACTGATCCTGACCGGGTGCCGTCTCGTCTCTCACAGTGCTACATGGTCCTGCTGGGGTCGAACCGGTCGAACGCCGTTCCCTGCCAGATCTCCCAGTCGGTGCTGACGTGCCCGGTCCCAGCAGCCTTTCCACTGACCACCCAGAACGGTCGCAGGCAAAGCACCGGCGGCTCGGACCGCCAGCATCCGTCCGCGTGCGTGTCGGGGTAGGAGGTGTGGTTGAACTGGCCGGGCCCGTACAGGTGGCCGCAGCAGTACACGCGCCAGTCGATGGCCCGGTGGGACTCGGGGACCCGGCGGTGGTCCATGGCGTCCTGGTAGTGGGCGTGGATGATGTGCTCGCCGTGGGCTTTGGCGGCTTCGAGGTTGGTGTAGACGCCTATCGTCTGGTCGAACTTCTGCACGTTCCAGAGGGTGGTACCAGCGGCGGCCATGCTCGGCGTCCTCACTTCTCGGTGGCGCGTTGGCAGGCGGGGCAGGTGACAGGGCTGTCGTCGTCGAGGAAGTCCCCGGGTTCGGCGTTCCGGGCGCAGGCGGTGACGCGGTCGGCGAGCCCTGCCGCGTAGCCGACGGCGTGGGTGTGGCGGCCGCGCGGGAGTCGCACCCGCTCCGGCCAGCTCGTGGTCATGGCCGTGTTCCTCACTTCTCGGTGGCCAGTTCGTCGGCGAGCGCGTCGAGGTTGTCCTGCGCCTGCTCCTCGTCGCGCGCCTCCTGCGCTTCCACCGCCAGGTCGTCCAGGTACTCGGCCGCCCGCTCCACGTCGCCGTCGCCGCCCATGGAGTGGATCTGCTGCGCGCACCATCGGATGACGGCGGGGCGGTCCGTGAGGGCCGTCGCGCGGGCTTGCGCCGTGGTGGAGAGGTCGTGCAGGTAGTCGGCAGCGTCCTGCACCGCCTGGCTACTGTCGGCCCATCGCACCCGGTCGGCACACCAGCGGATGACCGCCGGGCAGTCGGTGCACTCGCGGGCGAAGGTTGCCGCGGCCTCCAGCTCCGAGGGGTACGGCTGCGTTGTCATGGTCGCCTCCTGCTTCGATACGGCACCGCCGTTTGAATGGCGCTGGGTTGAGCGTATGGCGGGGTCAAGCAACGGAGTCGTCGCAACAACTGGTGGCCTCGGGGTCGTGGTCCCACAGGGAGCCCTGGAGGCTCTCACAGTCGCCCTCGTGACCCTCCGGACGCACACAGTTGATCTCGCTGAATCCCTCGCCGGCGTCGGCAGTCATCGCCTGGCACCTCGGCCTCTCCGACCCGGGGAGGTCGTATTCGTCTTCCGCGTTGGGCGGCCGGACGATCACCAGGTCGCTGGCGCCGAGGATGTCGCGGAACTCGCGACGGCACTGCGGGCACTCGTTGATCGTGGCGAGGGTGTCGTGGGTACGGCAGATCCGCATTGTTGGTTCTCCAGGGTTGTTCAAGTGGGACGCTTGCTGTCAAGCGGCGTGGTCGCGGTTGAAGAAGGCGAGCGGGTTGACGGTGTCGCCGTTGTCGTCGCCGGCCAGCCACTCGTCGAACAGGTCATCGCCGAGGCGGGCGTTGAGCTCGTCCATGATCCAGCCGCGCACGATGGCGAGTTCCTGGGTGACGGGCTTGCCCTCGGTGCCCATCCAAGCGAAGCGCAGAGCCTCGTCGGTGAGGTTGGCGGCCATCGCCCGCACTGCGGTCTCGGCCTGTTCGCGGGACTCGACGTTCATTCCGATTTCCTCGGCGGTGACTTCTTCGGCCAGTTCGGCCATCGTGCGCGGGACCGTCGTGTACTCGCCGGTGTAGTTCCCGTCGGCGTCCAGGAAGCCGACCTTGATGTTGTCGTAGGTGGTGCGGTAGCCCATGGCGATGCCTTCGACGCCGGCGGCCCATCCGTTGTTCTTGCTGATCTGGACGCGGGCCCGGGTGGTGACTGCCTTCTCGATCTGGCTCGCGTCCATTTTCGTCTCCCTTGGTGTGGCGTCCTTGGCGATGACTCAAACGTAAGGGGACCCCTTGCATTTGTCAACCCTCCCCCTACACTGAATCCATGACCACACCGCCGGGCCCATTCGAGAACCTGAAGCACCTTGCCGAGCAAGGCGACCCCGTTCAGCGCGCCAAGGACGTCAGCACCGCCCTCCAGGCCATCCCCGAGCTACAGCACTGGCTACGCGAGATCCGGCAGGGCGCCGTGCAGGAGATGCGTGCCGAGGGGGCAAGTCACGCCGACGTCGGCAAGGCGATCGGTGTCAGCCGCGCCCGGGCTCAGCAGATCGCCGAAGGGCGGACGACGGGGAAGCGCGCCGTGGCGGACCAGGACGGCTCACAGGAGAATCGCTCCTGACGAAGAATCTGACGGCCCGTGAGAAGCGATAAGCTCACATAGGCCCGTTCAGGAACGTGGGCGTGACGGCGACCAAGTCGTGGGACGGTAGGGGCATGAGCCCTCAGACGCCCTCCCTCGAACCCGTCGACTACACCGGCGCCACGCTGATCGTCGGACAGCCCGTCACCTTCATCGAGTCCGACCCCGACCGCGGCGGCCGCCCCCGCCTCTACAGCGGAGACATCAAGCTGATCGGCGACGAGCAACTCGTCATCGAGTCCGCAGGCAAGCTGTTCATGGTCGACGGCCGCGAAGACCGGCACCTGAAGGCCCACTACTTCGCGACGGTGCTCGGCCTGCCCGACGACCCCCACGACGGATGAGTGCGGGCAACGAACCTTCTAGCTCGTTTTAATGTTCCTACCTCCCAGTGTCCGCGCGACAGGGCTACGGGCCGGGTACCGTCGGTGCATGCCGAGCGAAGAAGCGAAGACCGCAGGACGCGTCCCGACAACCGGGCACGTCCCGGCCGAGGACGAGATCCAGCAGATCATCAAGTTCTTCCAGCAGAACATCGACGCCCTCAAGGAGGCGACCGACGGACTGCCGGCCTACTTCGGCATCCAGGCTTTGGACACGGCTGTGGCCATCCTGGAAGGGCAACTGTGGGATTGCCGGGAGCGCGTGGACGTCGTCGGCATGGCGGTGGCGTGGGGGGACCTGACGAGGACGGCCCGCCAGATGTCATGGATGCCCGGCTTCCAAGAGGCTTGGCGTGAACGGCCCGAGGGGACCCTGTAGGTCGGCGCCAGGATCGGCTTACACACAAGCGCATAACTAAGCCTTAAGAGTTCGATCTAGAATCAGGTCATGAGCACCGAGATCGACCACAGATCCGGCAACACCGTCAACCGGGCCGTCGAACAACAGCTCCTCCACCTCCGCGACATCCTCGGCCAGGTCGCCCCCCGCGATCCCCGCACCCGACGTCTCGGCCCTCGCCGCTGGCGCCTCGAACTCCTCGCAGAGGTCTGCGCCCCCGAAACGTTTCGGCACGTCGTCAGCTGGCTGTCCTCCACCCTCGTCACCAGCGTCGGCTCCAAGCAGGCCTACGCCGACGACATCCGCCACTGGGCCCGGTATCTCATCGTCGAAGAAGGCCACGCCAACTTCACCCTCGAGGACGTCGGCCCGTTCGTCGTCCGCGGCTACCGTCAGCACGAGGAAGCCCGACAGAGCAGCCCGCGGACCATCCGCCGCCGCATGGACGTCCTGTCGTCTCTCTTCCACTACACGATGTGGGCCAACCCGCACCTTGGGCTGATGAACCCGGTCACGAAGTTCGACAAGCCCCGCGTCGATCCCCGGGACGACACCACCGCCACGCCCATCCTCGAAGTCGAAGAGTTCCAGGCGCTCTTGGACCAAGCGACCACGCCCCGGCAGATGTGGGTGCCCGCTCTCATCTACACCCTCGCCGGCCGCGTCTCCGAGTGCTGCACCGCAGGCCTGCACAACATCAAGCACGAAGGGGACCAGCGAAAGCTCGACCTGCGCCGCAAGGGCGGTAAGGGCCGCGTGTTCGTGCTGCCGTCCAAGCTGTGCGACCTCATGGACCTGGCCGTCGGCGATCGAGCTAGCGGTGCGCTGCTCCTGGACGACAACGACCTACCCCTTGACCGGCACGGTGTCGACCGGCTCCTCAACCGGCTCGGCCGCCAGGCAGGCGTTCTCCCTGGCCGCGACGTGACTCCGCACGTCCTCCGCGCCTCCAAGCTCACCCACATGCACGACGAGGGCGTACTCCTCGAGGAGATCCAGGAGTACGCCGATCACGCCCACATCGAGACGACCCTGCGGTACATCCGCCGGCGCGGCGGGGAGGCCCTGAAGGCGAAGCACGCGGCGGCCGCGGTGAAGGTCTACGACCACCTGATCGACAAGTTCGTCTAGCCAGCCGACGGCGTCTCCCAGTACCCGGTGTGGGCGATGGTGTCGGCGGTGACGGGCGGGGTGCGCTGTGCGAGGAGGGGGTGGAGGGCGGCGATCTGTCGGACGATCAGGTTGGGGTAGCCGGAGTCGAGGGGGCCGCCGCCTTGGACGGTGATGAGGGTGTGGACGCCGTCGGCGGGTTTGATCCGGTACGGCAGGTATTCGATGAGCGCGGCGACGGTGACCGGCTCGAGGACGTGTTTCTTGCCGACGGCTTCGTATTCGTAGTCGGGGGCGCGGACTTCCCACGTGCCGGTTCCGAGGTCGTAGAGGTGGCGCATGTCGACGCGTGAGACTTCGGCGGGCCGTAGACCTTCCAGCAGCAGGTAAGCGATGAGCCGGTCGCGGCGGTAGTGGCGGGCGCGGTCGGGTCCCCACATGCCGATGCAGATGAGGAAGACGGTGCGTTCCATGGGGGTGAGCCGGCGCGGGGTGCCCGCGTCCCGGTCGACACCACTGCGGAGCATGGTGAGGTCGGGGGCGAGGCGGATGGTGCCGCGGTCTTTGCAGGCTTCGTAGTACTGGGTGATGGCGGTGATCCGCCGGTCGTGGGTGAGCGCGGCGGCGCGGTGGTGTTCGGCGACGTGGGCGAGGGCGTCGGGGCCGTCGAAGGGCCGGCCGTCCAGCTGGTCAGTGAGGAGGGTGCCGGCCCAGGCGGCGATGTCTTCGATGCCGCAGGCGTAGGGGTTGATCGGGGGGTGCTGGATTTCGCACCAGGTGAGCCAGCGGGTGACCTCGCGCTGGTACTCGATGCGGGTGGAGGGCCGCAGGGGGGCGGTGTCCAGCCAGGTGTCGAGGAGTACGCGGGGTTCCATGGGCCCTATTGTGCCCGCCCCCCACACCAGATCAAGATCCTTGGTAAAACCTCGGAGCCCCACCCACTAGGGGATGCCGCGTGGGCGAGGGGCGGGGCTGGTTCCGCGGCCCTGTACCACGACGGGGCACCTGGGTGGGGTTGTCCCGAGGTTTTACTGAAAGATCAGGTTGGCGGGTGGAGGGGTGATACCGGGGGCGGGGCCCGGTCGTACGGATCACGCTACGGCCGAACGCGGCCGGCATTCCCCTGGCGCTACGACGCGTCGTCCACGTGGGCCCGGCCATCCTTGGTGAGGTGCCAGACATAGCCGATGCGGTGGTCGTGGGCGCCTTCATAGGCCCAGCCGGCATCAGCGAGGCTGCGCACAGCGGCATCCACCTTGCGTCCGAGCCCGCCAGCGGCACCACGGCTGCGGACTGCGGTGAGGCGGATCGCCCAACCTCCGCGGGCGTGGTAGACCCGGGCAACCTCTCCGCGAGCAATGTGGCCCAGCAGGACACGCTGGGCAGGAGTAGGAGAGCAGGACATGGCGTCACCTCGTTACAGGCCGGGTATCGGGTCCTGGTCGACGTCGTGCCGGTCGTAGCCGGTCCGCGGTTCGGGATCGCATTCCGCGCCGAGTCGGCGCTGCCGGCTGATGGGGTCCGTCAACTCCCGGCCGCAATCGCGGCACCAGATGCGGGCGCGGCCGCCGGGGTCGATGAGCAGCGTCTCCTGCCGTCTGTCGGCCATGACTCCAGTGTGTTCCCTGCGTTGGGTTGTGGTGTGAAGAGATCCGAAAGTAGACTGCCGTCACGCAGTCCGTGTGACTAGGCCACCAACCCCGGGTTCGGGGCGGTGGCCTTCCTCGTTCCTGGGGTCAGTGTCCCGCCGGCCGGTACTCGTCCACGAGGTCCCGGATCCACTGCTGAACCCACTTGTAGCGTTCCAGGCGCGTTGCGACTTCTTCCTGCTGCCCGGTGTCCTCTGCGACGCCGAGGACGGTGAGTTCCGTGAGGCGGCAGTCTTCGAAGGTGAGGCGCAGGCCAGTGACGTTGTAGTAGACGTACTCGACTTTGAGGGCGGGCGCATCGGTGACGGCCAGCTCAATGACTCGGGTGGTCTGCTGCTTGGCGATGATATTGGTCGGCATGTGCTGGTCTCCTGGTCAGGCAGCGGGGGCGAGGTCGGTGCGGGCGAGGCGGCGATTGGGGAGGTAGTCGCGGCCGAGTTCGCGGGCGATGAGCTGTGCGGCGCTACGGACCACGATGACCCGTCCGGCGAGGGTCGTTGCCTCCGGCCGTGTCACGCGGCCAGTGCGAGACGTGCGGCGCAGATCTTGTACTCGGCTCGGCGCGGTCGGTAGATCGCCGCGATTGCGGCCACTTCGGCACGGGAGTAGCGGGTGCAGGTGCGGGCCTGGCCCTTGCGGTAGGCAATGCCGGTGACGCCCTGGACTCCGGCCTTGGCGACGTTCTTGCGGAGGCTGGAGGCGACGCTGCGGGCCTGGGTGGGGGTGAGGCCGGCCGCGAGCGCGTGCGAGGCGAGGGTGCCGGTGCCGCGGCGTGCGATGCGGGCGGCGGCGCGCTGGCTGCGGGTGCGGTTGCGGAGGGTGTGGCGGGCCTGGCGGCTACGTGCGTTCACTGTGGGCTCCCCCTGGTTGGTGCGGTGTGACCACCATAACCAGTACGGCATTGCATTGCAATACGAATGCGCGTAGTGTTGGCACCAGCCAAGGACGAACCGTCCCCGGCCGCCAGACCCGTCGGGCATGGCGTAGCAATGCGAAAAGGAGGACCATGGCGTGGTACACAACCGCACGCGCCCGCCCGGCCACCCTCGGACCGGGCAGCGCCCGCCGAGAGGACCCCGCCCCGTGCCGCTCAACCGCCAGGACCAGCACCGCGTGGAACTGCTGAAGCAGGCTTCCGCGCACCTCCGTGAGACGGGGGCGCCGAAGGAGCTGGCCGAGACTGTCGACTTCGTCCTGACCGATGAGGGTGCGAACTTCGTCAGCCGGCTGCGGTGGAAGGAGACGGCGGAGGAGAACCCGAACCTGGCGATCCGGATGCCGACCGTGCTGCGGGATGAGATCAAGGCGCGGGTGAAGGCGGCGGGGAAGTCGCTGCCGACGCAGGCGGTGACGGCCCTGAACGCGTTCCTGGACGGCGAGTACGTGCCGGTGAGGCCGGAGCGGGCGCCGCGGGGCGGTACGGGTTCGGTGTCGAACCTGAACGTCCGGGTGAACGCGGAGTTGCGGCGTCAGGTGGATGCGCACGGCCGCGAGTTGAAGGCGGACGGCACGTTGGATTGGGAGCCGTTGACGTCGCATGTGCTGCGGTCGTGGTTCGTGGAGAAGTTCACAACGCCGGCTGAGTAGCGCTTGGGCGGGCTGGTCTGGGTGCCGTTGTCCAGGCCGGCCGCTCGTACATCACTTGAGTACAACCTCATAGGAGAGACCTCATGGCGCAAGCCGTTGAGGCCCCCGCTGGCACGATGGCGGAGGGCCCCACCTCGCACACCCAAAACCAGGTCACCAAGACCGGTGGCGCGCTCGCCATCCGACCCGACCAGACCAACTGGACGCCCGAGCAGGCTGCGGTCCTCCGCCAGTCGGGGATCGACAACGAAGTGACCGGCGCCGAGCTGGCCAGCTTCCTGCACCTGTGCCAGCGGACCCAGCTGGACCCGTTCTCGCGGCAGATCTACTTGATCGGCCGGTGGGACAGGCGGGCCGGGCGGAAGGTGTTCACCCCGCAGACGAGCATCGACGGCTACCGGGTGACCGCGCACCGTGCGGCGGCGAAGGCGGGTCACAAGCTCGGATACGAGGACACCGTGTGGTGCGACTCGTCGGGGAAGTGGTTCGACGTGTGGCTGTCTGCTGAACCGCCGGCCGCGGCGAAGGTGGTCGTGGTCCGGGATGGCCAGCGGTTCCCGGCGGTGGCGAAGTACAGCGAGTACGTGCAGACGAACAAGGAGAACAAGCCGATCGGCCTGTGGGGGAAGATGCCCGCGACGATGACGGCGAAGTGCGCGGAGGCGCTGGCGCTGCGGATGGCGTTCCCGAACGATCTGGCGGGGGTGTACACGGCTGAGGAGATGGCGCAGGCCGACAATCCGGAGCCGGAGCAGCCGCGCGTGACCGTCGTGCAGTCGACGCCGTCCGCGCCGCTGGCTGGGGCCACGCGGGACTACCTCGCTGAGGCTGTAGAGACGGCCGACGCCGACCAGCTCGCCGCAATCCTCGCCGAAGCCGAGACGGCTGGCGCCCCGGCGGAGTACATGGTGCTCCTGACCGATCTCCGGGACGCGCACGCCGCCGAGACCGTCGGCCCTGTGCGTGAGCTGCACGCCGCGGCGCAGGCCCGCGGTGCTGGCCCCGAGCACCTGGCGCGGCTCGCTGCGATCGGCGCTACCAAGCCGGGTGCCAGGCAGCAGGGCGGCGACACGGAGAGGAGCGCCGCCTGATGGACATGGTCCTGCCCGAGCGGAAGCCGAACGGTCTGACCGTTCTCGACCTGTGCTGCTGCTCGGGTGGAGCGTCCATGGGCTACTGGCTCGCCGGCTTTGACGTCCTCGGTGTGGACATTGCTCCGCGTCCGAACTATCCGTTTCCGTTCGTGCAGGCCGACGCCGTGGAGTACGTGCGGCGGCAGGGGCACCGGTTCGACCTGCTACACGGGTCGTGGCCGTGCCAGCATCGGGCGGCGATCACGAAGGGCACCAACCGGCATTTGCAGGACCGGTACCCGGACCTGCTGCCGGAGGGGCGTGCGGCGATGCTGTCGGCGGGCCGGCCGTACGTGATCGAGACGACCGGGTGCCGGCCGGACGTGGTGCTGTGTGGCACGCAGTTCGGGCTGCCGATCCTGCGTCACCGGACGTTCGAGGTGGAGGGCTGGTTCCCGATGGCGTTGCCGCATGTGAAGCACCGCAGTCGGGTTCGCGGCCACCGGCACGGCAAGCACTATGACGGCGAGTACGTCGCCATCTACGGCAAGGGCGGCAAGGCGTCAGTACCGGAGGCGCAGGCTGCTCTCGGTATCTACTGGACGGACGTGCACGAGGAGCTGACGGAGGCTATTCCGCCCGCCTACACGCAGTTCCTGGGCGAGCAGGCTGCCCAGCAGATCACCCCGACCCTCGCGGCCTGAACGATCCGGGCCCGCCGTCGTGCGGGCCCTTGGAGGCTGCGCCTCCTTGAAGTCCCCGTCCTGGGGCATCGCACCATCCCCTTTCTGTCCCGGCGGCTGCCGGTTGGAGGTTCGTCATGCCCGTTTCCGTGGTCTGGCTGCTGGTCGTGTTCGCCGTGTCGGCGGTGGGGACGGTGTGGGTGGTCTGGCGTGAGCGGCGCCGGCCGTCGTCGTACCGGTCGCGGTTCGAGGCGGAGATGGCCGAGTGGCGTGCGCTGCCGACGGAAGTACAGGCCGCGCGCGACGAGGCGGCTCTGCACGCCGGTGAGGCTGCCGAGAGGGCGGCGGCCCGTGCGAACAGTTTGTACCGCCCGTAGTTCTGATCGTTTCCTTCCCCTGTCTTGGAGGTGAGTGCCGTGGGTGCTCGGGCTTTGTCTGTGTCGGCCGTCGTGGTGCTTGCCGCGGCGGCCGCCGCCGTTGTGGTGGTGCGTCGTCGGGAGGTGCGGTGGAGGCGTGAGGCGGTGTCGGAGCGGCTGATGGCCGGCTGTGCGGTGCGGGACTCAGAGGCGCTGCGGCTGGAGCTGGACCGGTTCCGTCGGCGCCTGGACGTGGAGCTGGCGGGCGCGGCTGTCGTTTCGGCGGCGGGTGTGGTGGTGGATGAGGCGTGGGCGTCGGCCCCGTCGCGAATAGATCCGTCCCAGGAAGGGGGCTGGTAGTGATGGATGCGAGGGCTTTGAGGCAGGCGTGGGTGGAGCACCCGCACTTTCGGTACCGCGGGTGCGCGGAGGACCAGGACATGCCGGGCCGGGCGGCCGGGGACGTGTCCCTGTCGCTGGATGCGTGGCATGGGGATGACCGGGACGGGTCGGAGCCGCAGCGGGAGCGTGAGGCCCGCCAAGCCGCTGCGATGGAGGTGTGCCTGAACTGTCCCGTCATGGTGGCGTGCGACGCCTATGCGAACGCGGTGGTGGCGGAGGACGGCAAGACACGGTTGGCGGAGCCTGCGGGGATCTGGGGTGGCCGGCTGGCCCTGGAGCGGCATCGGGCGTTCATCAAGCGCCGTCATGAGGTGGCGGTGGCGGCTCCGGTGCGGGCGGTGAAGACGCCGCAGCGCCTGCGGGTGTTGGAGGCGCTGGCGGTGCACGCGGATGCGGAGGCTGTCGCGGAGGCTGCGGGTGTGGATGTGCGGACGGCGAACTGGCAGCGGTCCCGGCTCGTCACCCAGCTGAACTTGGATAAGGGGTCGGCGACGCGGCGGGAGCTGCTGGCGGCCGCGGTGGAGCGGGGCCTGTTGGACGCAAGGGTGGTGGTGGGGGATGACGGGCTGGTGCCTGCGGTGCCGCCGCCGTCTCCGTCGTCGAGGTTGTCGTCGGCCGGCTCCGAGGCTGGCGTGGATGATGCCGTGCTGCCGTCTGTCCCCGCCGTGTTGCGGGGCCGGGTGCGTCGTCCTGGTCGTCGTCGGGTGCAGGTGATGCCCGGCCAGCTGTCCCTGGACGACGCTTTGGCGCCTGTCCTCAACCTGTTCCCGAACAACGAGATCCTGGAGTCCGCAGCATGAGCATTCCGACCACCACCCCGTCCCCTGCCGATGACGCTGCCGACGGCGGCCCTGTCGCGGAGGGGGCTGCTCTCGAGGATGCGGCGTTCGAGACGATGCGCGCGGACGCCGTGCTGGCGGGGCGGGCGATGTCGTCGGGTCAGTTCCTGGCGGGGCTGATCGCGAACGCGGAGATGGAGACGGTGGGCCGTCCGGACCGGCTGCCGCGGGACTTGTGGCCGGACGTGGATCCGGTGGTGGTGCAACAGATCTGGGACCGGGCGTTGGCGGTGGGCCTGCATGCGGGCCGACGGCAGTCGTCGCCGCGGATGTTCCGGGATGAGATGGCGCGGGTGTCGGCTGCTCTGTCGGAGGCGGGGTTCCATGCGATGGCGGGTTTGGTGACGCGGTCGCGGCGGCTGGTGGCTCCGGAGCATCCGGCGGACGGCGAGGCAGGCCACGGGCACTGACGAGCCGTCATGTGCGGTGTGACTTGTCGGACTAGAGACACAGGGGAAGGGACTGGGACAGGTGGCTGGTTCAACGGGTAGCATGTGGTACACGTCAGACGGCCGGTCAGATTCGGCTCCTGGCCACAAGACCAAAAAGGTCCGACCCCGCAGTGGTCCTGGTGCTGGTAACACCGGGTGCGAGGTCGGGTCGACACTCAACCGCTGTGAAGGTGCCGACGATGGCTAAGAGTACCCGGGGTCCTTCCCCGTCAGACAGGTCACCCCGAAGTTTGTGCGTATCCGGCGTGAAGATCACACCGCCGACGCAGCCGGGCCCTGTCCCCACTACCCCCGCAGTCGCATGACCGCCCAGGGCGAGGGCCGCATCCGCGAGCCCTACGACCCCCTGCCGGACCTGATCGAACGCGCGGAGCACCGCACCAACGGAATCGCTCAGCTCAAGGAAGTGGCCCACCTGGCCCTGTCCTGGCACGCCCCCAGTCTGACCTGGGTAACTGGCGGGCTGAACTCAAAGGACCCCGAAACCGGTGAGCCGCTGTGGAGCGCCGCGACCATCTGTTCCTGCGGCGTGGGTGAGTTTCCCTGCCCTCAGCGCCGTTGGCTGACAGCCATCTTCGGCATCGAGGAGGGCGAGCGATGAGCGCCGACGATCTCTCCCTGACCGACCTGCGCCGCGAACTCCATCGCCTGGTCGCCATCGCTGACAGCGCTGAGCGCCCCAAGCCCACCAGGATCAACCCGGCTGACCACTCGATGCCTGGCTACGAGTGGGACTTGCGCGAACAGGACCACCCGTACACCAAGCGGCAGTACGTCTGGGTCATCCGGGCCATCGACGACCAGGACACGGCGGACGGCATGGTCCACGTGTCCACCCCGGAGTCGATGTTCCCCGGTGAAGACTTCGTCCCCATGTACGCGTCGGATGCCCGCCGCCTCGCAACGGCGTTGCTAGCCGCAGCCGACCGTGCCGACTCCGTCAGTCACGGCGTTACCAGTCTGGGCGCCTGGCGGACGGCCAAGAGCGATCCACCTGAGAGGAAGCAGATGACGTAGCGAGTAGCTGAGGCGGGAGGTCCTGCCGCTCCCTTGCCGGGGAGCGCTTCCTCTACCGCCTGGGCCGAGCCGGTTGGTGTTTGCCGACACCGCCCGAGCCTCACGGCCCTCGTACCACTGCCCGGCCTGCCAGCCGAGCTAAGGCCCATCGGGTGCCACCCCGGTGAGCGAACTACAGGTTCTCCACGAACCAGACCACCGAAGCCGGGGCCCTTTTGTGCCTCCCGGCGCAACCGGAAGCAGGTCCATAGTGCCGTACGCGCACCCTTCTTGTCAGCTTGGCGCTTCCCAGACGCCCGTTTCGCGAGGAATCTCCCCCCGCACGGACGACACCCAGTGCCCCACCACCACCCTCGTACGCGGCACCGCAAGCCAGCACATCGACCACACCGCATCCCGCCGCACCGGGCCCCGACGCTGGCTCAAGTCCGTCCAGTGGCTCATCGCAGCCGGACTCCACCCCAAGGCCAACCAGACCACCATGCGCATCGCCGAAGACCTCGCCAACCGCATGGACTACGACCTCGGCCACGCCCTCTACGGCCTCACCGACATGGTCAACCGGCTCGGCATCTCCCGCGCCCAAATCGCCCGCCACATCAGCTACCTCCGCGAACTCGGCGCCCTCGCCTGGGTCCAACACGGCACCCGCACAAACCTGCTGGCCGCAATGGGTCTCAAGGGCTACAAGGGCACCGCCACCGTCTACGCCGCCGTCATCCCCCCCGCCTACGACCACGCCATGGGCCACCGCATCATCGGCGCCGGCTACACCGCCCGGATCGTCATCGACCAGCGCGGCCAGCAGCAGCCCACCATCCCCACCCAGACCCGCCGCCGCCCTGTGGATAACCCGCCTGTGGAAAACCCCGGCTCCGAGGGCCATGAGACCCCTTCCCTTACCTGGCTTAGAGAAGAGAGTCAGGTTCAGGTAGATGGTGGTTTTAACTACACCTCGCAAGCGAGCCGGGCGAAGAACCCGATCCCCCACCAGAGCACCAGCATCAACGGCCGCCGCCGTACCGCCGCCGACGTCCGCAAAGCCGCGCAGACCGTCCGACTGGTGCGTGCCCTCGTCAACTGGACCCAGACCGTGCCGCTGCGGCGCCTGGAGTACGTACTCCGCCCGTGGACCGACCGCGGCTGGGACGCCATGCGCATCACCGACGAACTCACCGGCCTGTGCTCCGGCATGCGCTGGAAGCCCAAGCAGCCCGCCGCGTTCATCCGAGCCCACATCGCCAAGGACACCGCCCACCAGGAAGCCCTGGACCAGGCCGTCGCGTGGGAGGACTCCACCGCCTACCGCAACCTCCAGTCCCTCAACGCCCTGTTCGGCACCCCCGACCCGGCCGAGGAGCAGCCGGAGCGCACCGACGAGGACCGGATGAGGGCCCGGATGGACTGGAACAACTGGGAGCGGGTCGCTGCCGACTACGACGAGGACCCCGACGACGCCCTGGACCTCTACGGCGGCCGCCTGTGCACCTACGCCGTCGG
Source organism: Streptomyces sp. NBC_01723 (assembly GCF_036246005.1). Taxonomy (NCBI): domain Bacteria; kingdom Bacillati; phylum Actinomycetota; class Actinomycetes; order Kitasatosporales; family Streptomycetaceae; genus Streptomyces; species Streptomyces sp. NBC_01723. Next base: position 63,734 of record NZ_CP109172.1, on the reverse strand, counting down.
CAAGGCCGCTCGCCTCAAGTGGCAGGAGTCCTACGCATGACCGGCCAGCCGACCCTTGACCAACTTGCTCACGCCTGGATCAAAGCCACCGGACACGACAGCGCCCGAGCGGCATGGCGACCCGCCGGCTACAACCCGGACACCGGCCTACTCGGCGTGGAATGCCGCAGCAGCGCCCACGTGGACCTCCTGCGGCTGGTTGAGAAGAACTTCATCCGGAGGATGAACGCCGCGCTACCCGAACCGATGGTTCAGCGGGTTGCGCCCCGTCTCTGGACAGTTCGCGTACTGGTAACCGGATCGCGCTCCTGGGGCAACCACAAGACTGTCGCCGACGCACTCCTAGACGCCTGGCACGACACCACCCAAACCATCTCCCCGGAAGCACGCTTTCGCGTCGTCCACGGCGACTGCCCGAACGGGGCCGATGCCCTCGCCAAGCAGTGGGCCCTCGACAACGGTCTGGACCACGAGCCACACCCCGCGGACTGGTCGGCACCCTGCGACGCCAGCTGCCCACCCGGTCACCGCAAGACGTCGCCTCGACACGGCGACTACTGCCCACTCGCCGGTCACCGCCGCAACCAGCTGATGGTCAGCAAGCGTGCCGATCTGGTCCTGGCCTTCCGCCGCAACAACTCTCGCGGGACCACCGACTGCATACGCCGCGCCAAGCGCGCCGGCATTCCCGTCCTGATCTTTGAGGAGCACCGTGGCTGACACCCCCGCCGCTTCCGGCGCCGACCTCGCCCGCATGGCGCTCGCCGCCGCACGCGCCAACGCCAAGACCACACCCGCCCCCGCCAAGAAGGCCCGCCGCGGACCCCGCCCCGCCCGCAGCGAAGGACGCGACCCCCAAGGCCTCGGCGCAGTCCTCGGCAGACTCCAGGCCGAACAAGGCTGGGACGCCGGCCTCAACGGCGGCAACCTCCTCGACCAATGGGCCAGCATCGCCCCCACCGAACTCGCCACCACCGTGCAGGCCGTCACCTACGACCCCGACCGCGGCATCCTCGAACTCCGCCCCACCAGCCCCGCCTACGCCACCCAGATACGCCTGTTTCAGCAGCAGCTCGTCGCCCACCTCAACCGGCAGCTGGGCAAGCCCGCCGTCCGCAGCATCCGGATCCTCGCCCCCGGCGGCGACCACCAGCCCGGACCCGCGGCCGCCGAACCCGAGCAGCCTGCCGCCCCGGCCGGGCCCGTGAAGACCCGCGACAACGCCCACCCCGGCTACCAGCACACGCTCGCCCTGGCCCTCGAGCACCGGACCAGCCACCAGCGCATCGACCCCTACGAAGAGCAGGCCCGCGCCCGGCAGGAAACCGCCCTCCGCGCCGGCCGCCAACACGAGGGCGAACACCGCGACGCCATCTGGGAAACCGACCGGCTCGAGAGCGCCCGCGTCGACCAGGCCGAAGCCGTACGACAGGCCGCCATCACCCGAGCCCGCCACGAACGCGCCGGAGGCACCGAACCCCGCCGCCTCTTCGGAGCCGCCTAAGCCAGGGGAACGACCGCCGGATTCTGAGGCACCGTGGGGGCGATCACCGCACACGATCGGAGCCGCCCATGCCCTACACCCCCGACTGGCACGCCCACGAGGACACCCGGGAACGGGCCTGGCTCGACCAGTGGACACGCGGCCGCATCAACCCCACCACCCTCCAACCCGAGCCCGCAGCCACCCGCCCCGAGCCCATCCTGACCGGGAGCCACCAGTGACCGCCCCCACCCTCCCCGCCGCCAAGCCCCGCCACGACTACCCGCGGCCGCCCCTCGTCCGCGACCACCGCGACCTGTTCCGCGAAGCCGACTACGGCGACGGGCAGCCGTACAGCGACGGCCTGGACGACGAAGACGACCAGCCGCCAACTATCACGGCGTGATAATCGGCAGCCACGCTCCACCCCGACGCCAACTATCACGGCGTGATAATCCACGCCGTGACCCAGGCGGGTGAAAGCGGGTCAGAACCCGTGAACCGGGTGCCACCCTGACCACACGAGTCAGTAAGGTGACGCCATGGCCTCTCCATACCCCGACGGAGACCGGGAAAAGGTGGCGTCCAAGCTGCCGTCGGTACTCCAACAGCAGCTCAAAGTCCGCGCCGCCGAACTCACCCTGGACATCCAGGACGCCGTCGAAGCGGCCATCACCGCCTGGCGGACCACCGAACACCCCGGCTTCGAAGTCGACACCGCCGGCGCCAAATCCTTCTCCACCTGGCTCCCGCCCGGCCTGTACGAGGACTTCAAAACCACCTGCACCAGCCGCGGCGTCTCCTACATCCAAGGCCTCGCCCAGTCCGTCCGGGACTGGCTCGACACCAACCCCTCCCCCCAACACGGCGCCCGGGGCACCGACCCCGAACGCAAAATCGTCTGCAACCAGAAAGGCGGCGTCGGCAAGACCTCCATCGCCGCCGGCATCGCCCAGGCCTACGCCGAAGACGGCAAACGCGTCCTCCTCGTCGACTACGACCCGCAGGCTCACCTCAGCCAGCAGCTCGGCATCCCACAGATCCCGCCCGGCGCCGACAGCCTCGTCTCCCACATGTGCGGCGACGGACAAGGCGATCTCGCCGACCTGATCGTGACCATAGAGGGCGAGCGCTTCGGCAAACGCCTCGACCTACTGCCCGCCTGCTACGACGCGTTCCTCCTCGACGCCAGCATCGCCGTCGTCGGCACCCAGAAGCGCGGCTTCCAGAAGGAAGCATCCCTCGAGCTGGCCCTGCATCCCCTCGAAGGCGATTACGACGTCATCGTCATCGACTGCCCGCCCAGCCTTGGCATCGCCATGGACGCCGCCCTCTACTACGGGCGCCGCCGCCGCAGCGAACCCGCTGGCGTCTCCGGAACCGTCATCCCCGTCCTCGCCGAAGACTCCTCCGCCACCGCCTACGACATGCTCGCCGACCAGATCGGCAGCCTCTGCCAGGACCTCTCCCTGACCGTCGACTACCTCGGCCTCGTCGTGAACCAGTACGACTCACGCCGCGGCTACGTCGCCACCTCCTCCCTGGACAACTGGAAGAACATCGGCGACCCCAAGGTCCTCGCCATCATCGGAGACCTGAAGGAACAACGCGAAGCCGTCCGCATGCAGCAGCCTCTCCTCGTCTACGCACCGAACAGCGACCAGGCTGACGCGATGCGGCAGATCGCCAGGGGAGCCACCCGATGAGCAAAGCCGACACCCTCGGGAAGTCCGCCGCATTCGGCGCCGCCAGCCAAGCCCGCCCATCCCGACGCGACCTGATCCGCGGCATAGGAGGACAGGACACCGCCGCCAGCATCAACGACGTACCCGTCACCCTGATCAGCGAGAACCCCGACAACCCCCGCAACCACCTCCGCAACCTCGACGAGATGGTGGAAAGCATCCGCGAGGTCGGCGTCATCCTCCCGATCGTCATCGGGACCGCTGACGCCTACCTCCGCGACCGAGCCGACCGCGCCGACGACCTGGACGACGGCACCCAGTACGTCGTCATCGACGGCCACCGCCGGCTCGAGGCCGCCCGCCGCGTCGGACTGGCCACCATCCCCGTCCGCGTCGACAACGCCCGCCTAGCCACCGACGAAGCGATCCTGGAGGCCGCGTTCGTCGCGAACTACCACCGCGACGACATGACCGACCTAGAGGAAGCCCACGCGCTGAAACAGCTCGTCGACTACTACGGCTCCCAGTCCAAGGCGTCCAAGCGGCTCGGGATCTCCCAGTCCAACATTTCCAGCAAGCTGTCCCTCCTGAAGCTGGCACCGGATCTTCAGAAGGACCTGATGACGGGCGAGCGGAGAGTGGAGCACGTCCGCAACCTTGGCAAACTGTCCCCCGAAGAGCAGCGGTCCAAAGCCGACCAGCGGGCGGAGGCGTCCCGCAGGAAGACCGAGGAGAATCCCGAGAACGTCGTGGAACGCGTCGCCGGCCCCGCCGATTATCACGGCGTGATAATCCCGGAGGCTGCGGCTAAGCCCGCCCCCCGGGCAGAGAAGAGCGAGCCTGCACGACCGGCACCCACACCGTCAGAGCGGGTGCCTGAAGTCATTCCCGAACCGCGGTCCACGCCCTCCGAGACGCGTCCGCCCCGCCCGATCGAGTACGACAAGCCTGGCGCACTCGGCATGCTCCTGGACGCCCGGATGGAAGAGGACCACCTCTTCCAGCTGCTGCACATCCTCGCGGAGAAAGCCCGCACCAGGGACCCGGAGCGTCTCCGCTCCCTCGTCCAGTCGCTCCCCGAGGCTTCCACCGACCACACCAGCTGACCTGGCGTCTCGTTCCTCTGTCATCCGGCAGGGGAGCGGGGCGCCCCTTTTTTTGTGCCCTCGTTGAACGATGGTCAGTACGTGTAGCTTGCCTGGGTTTCGACTCGCCCGTTCGAGTGACCTCCCCGCCCGAACCCTTGCCCCGTGCAAACCTGCCACCTTGGCTGGAAGCCGTCGGCCCCGCTGGGTGGCCGGCCGCCAGGCCGAGGACGGACCCAGGGGCGCCGCGGAGGGGCGGGCTTAGCCGGCCCGTTTCGCAGCCCTCCCGGTGTCCCCCTCGGCCCCGGCGAACAGACCGGGAACAAGCCCTCCCGCGTGAAGAGTTCCGGAACTAGACTGGCGTCACCGAACGGGCATGACCGCGAGGACACCCCCCACCCCCCTCCAGCACCCGCTGTAGCAGTTCCAGCCATCTGCGTAACCGGTCTCGGTCACGGGCTGGTGAAAACTTCCACTGGTCTTCGCCACTCACCCCAATCAGTGCCACAGTGAATCCCCGCGGTTCGGACTGGCAGCCGTCCCGCGTCAGGGTGCCCACAACCGTGAGGCTGCGGGCATACGAGGACCCTGCCTTCCCACACTGCCGGAGGAGCGGAGACGCCCCATGTCCGCAGCACAACCGGCCGACCCCGCACGCCCCTACGTCAACGACGACGTGAACAGCCTCGGTGATGCGGCCGTACTCCCCCTCAACCCGCGCCGCACCCGCGGCGCCCTCCGCACGGCCAGGGGACGGTGGCACCACATGGGCGACACCCAGCAACCCGAGCACCGCATCCCTCCCATCCCTCGCTCCGGAGCGCGACCCGACGACGTGTCCGCACTCCAGGCCTGGGCCGAAACCATCGAGACCAGCTTCAACGCGATCGACCAGTCCCTGACCAACCCGCAGACCCGGGCCACATTCCTGCTGACCCTGGACATGTGGGAACGCACCCTCCAAGGCTTCCACGCACAGGGTGTTCTGACCGATGACCAGTTGCGGGAAATGATGATCCCCCTGGACGGCATGCGGCGCGCTCCCCGGATCATCGACCCGGGCTGACGCAGCCGGGGTGTCCGAATATGCCGGGGGTTTTTCCACTCTGCCCCCGGCCCGGCCACCACGGTTCCGCAACAGACTGTTGATCAACAGTCGCGAAACGTTCAACTTCCGCCCCACTCATGCCATCATGGGGCGTCCGGAACCACCCGGAAACAGCATCACCGGTCTCCGGCGCGCGCCCCCTGCACCAGCCTGCACGGACGCCCCGCGCCCCACGGGGACCCCAGGGGACGGGGGACACACCCATGAACCACCCGGACAGCACGGACAGCGCCACGGCAAGACTCCGGCAGCTCACCGAGTACCACCGCGAACACCCCGTCACCAGCGCCGAAGGCCACTCCTACATATCCTCCGCGCCCCGCGGAACCATCACCAGCCCCCCGCTGCCCTTCAACGTCCGCGTCCTCGAACACATCGACCGGACCGTAGCCGAAGTCATCACCACCACCCGAGAAGCCAACCCCGACCCCGGCCCCATCCCCGACGACAACGCCGACATCTACCGCTGGTGCGTCGAAGCCACCGCCAACGCACCGGAAGCCGTCCAGCAACGCCGCGACACCCTCGAATACCGGCACCGCCTCGAACACGCCCTCGCCGCCGGCGACACCACCGTCATCCGACGCCACCGCTGCCCCGACTGCCAAGCCCCCGGCCTGTTCTGGCGGAACAACATCAGCAAAGCAATGTGCGTCAACCGGCACTGTGCCCGCCGTACCAGCGACGGCCGGCACCGCACGTTCAGCCTCGCCGAACTCGCCCACGAGTACGTGCAGGGCCGGAAAAATCTTCGGCAGGTCCGTGCAACCTGATCCGGGGTATACGAGTCGTACCTAGCAACCCACAACTGCACACAACCACCACACCCGGACCCACCAGGTCCACCCGTCATCGGCCGCCGGAGCTGCGAACTGTGGCCGTCGATCATGGGAGGCCGCATGGCCATCAGCACCCTCAGCCCCGAGACCTGCGACTCGGCCACGCTTGAGGACCCTGTGACCCTGAAGGATGCTCAGCTCCTTTTCGGGGATGCGGGGATTGACCTCTCGCGCGGAACGTTCACCCGCTGGGTGAAGCAGGACCGCCTGGACCGGAAGTTCCGTGGCCGCGAGATGATGGTCAGCTTCAGTGATCTGCTGGAGTCCTACACCCGCCGGTATCCGGTCCCGGGCAGGCCCGTGGACTGACCGGCCTTTCAGACCGCCCTCGGCTCCCTGAATCCCCAGGGGGAGCCGGGGGCTTTCTCATGCCCACACAGACTCAACCCGCCATACGCATTGCAATGCCATGTGTATGGCGGTACGGTGGACACACCAAGACAGCAAAACCCCCCTCACCAGCGGGAATTGCACACCTCTTGAACCCCCTGGAGCCACCGTGGCCGTGATCACGCATGCCCGCCCCAGCCTCGAAGCCGACTACCGCACCCTGAGCACCGACGACCAGGACCGCTTCGACCAGCTCATGGAACGCGCCGACACGGCCGGCCCCCACGACTACCAGCCCCTCATGGACACCCTCGCCGTCCTCACCGGCCTGAGCGCCCGGGACGTCGCCCGTTGCTCCTGCTACACGGACGCCTTCGGCTGTGGCTGCGCCGTCATCTTCGACACCGCCCTCCCCGGCGCCGTCGTCACCGCCACCAACAGCCCCAACTGCAACCTCTCGCAGCTCCAGTGCCCCACCTGCGGACACGACCACCCCCGCCCCATCACCGACTGACGGAGGACCAGACCATGCCCCGACTGACCCGCGCCCTCACCGTTCACCTCGCCTGGTGGGAGGACAACGACATGTGGGACGGCTTCGCCCTCTACCTCGACGAGGACACCGCCAAGGAGAGCGCCGCCGACGACTACGAGTCCTACGAGTACGGCACCCCCGACCCGGACGACGACAGGACCCGCCCCCTCCTCGCCTGGGAGAACGCCTACAACCGCTGGCACCTTCTCGCCGACGGCAAGGACACCGGGGTCCGAGTCGGCCCGATGCCCATCTACCGGCCCTCCAGCCAGCGCGAGATCCAGCAGCAGGACGCCCTCACCGCTGCCCAGGAAGCCGAGCGCGCCAAGTCCGTTGCCTGACTCACCCCACCAGCTCCCCGGCGGCGCGTGAAGCCGACACCGCGCCGCCGGGAGAACACCCACCGCCAAGAGAGGCCCCCGATGCCCAGCACCCGCCGCGTACTCCGCCGCATGGCCACCGTCATCAACACCCAGGGCCTCCACCGCGGAACCCAGTTCGCCAGCCGCGGACCGATGGACCAGCTCGACATCTGCGCCATCGCCTACACCGTCGCCGAAGACCGCCCCGCCCCCGCCGTGTTCTTCGCCGACGAGGTCGCCTCCCTCGCCCTCATCGAAGCGTCCGAGCCCGCCATGGCCGCCATCTGTGCCATCTCCGCCGCCCTCGACACCGAGCCCTGCGAGACCGACGGCGAACCGGACTACATCGAGCACATCTCCAACTGGGCCGCCACCCGCGCCCCGTTCTCCAGCGCCCCGCCCACCGTCTCCGAGGTCATCGGCCGCATCCTCCGCGCCGCCGACACCCTCACCGAGCAGACCGCCAACCCCCACGCTGCCTGAAAGGGCCCGCCATGACCACCCACGCCTACACCCCCGCCGTCAGCCCCTTCGCCCGCGACCCCTTCTACGCCATGGGCGTCGCCGACGCCTACGACGAACACGCCGCCGGCGAGAACATCCACGACCTGAAGCGCCGTGCCGAGGAAATGCTCGACGTCCCCTCCACCGGCCGCGACTCCATCGACCTCTACGTCTGCGGCTACGGCAACACCGTCGTCGGCCTCATGAACACCCACATCGCCCAGGCCAACGCCCAGGCCGAGGTCGCCCAGACCTGGCTGGCCCGCAAGCAGGGCCGCGAAACCAGCAGCCTCCACCGCCGGCACCGTCAGCAGGCCCCCCGATGACCGCCGACCTCCAAGCCCGCCTGGACCGGGTTTCCGCCGAACTCGCCGCCCTCAAAGTCCAGCTCACGCACCTTCAGGAAGCCTCCCGGGTCGCGAACCTCAACGAAGCCGTCACCCACCTCGACAAGTGGACCGGCAACCCCCGCCTCGACCCCGGCCTCCACCTCGCCATCGGCGTCCTCACCAGCCTCCGCGACGACCTCACCCCACCCACCCCCTAACCCCCCACCGCACGAGCACCGGAGCACCACCCGACACCAGCCCCACCCCGCGAACGGGAGCCCGCCATGGCCAGAACCACCAGCCCCCGCACCAACACCACCAAGAAGACCACCAGCAAGAAGACCGCAGCGAAGAAAACCACCACCGGCCCCCGCACCCGCAAACAAACCCAGCCCCGCCTCTCCCTCGTCAAACCCGCACCCACCCGACCCACCCGCGCCCTCGACTTCATCGCCGACAGCCAGATCTACGCCGTCCACGCCGCCCGCCAAGCCGGCCTCCCCACCCACCGCATCCGCGACTGGACCGACCACCGCGACGGCACCGCCACCCGCCGCCTCAACGACGGCACCCTCCACTACAACCACACCACCCGAACCCTCACCTGGCAGGCCACCTGCCGCATGGGCGCCGTCCACACCTACGCCATCCCCACCCCCGCCGCATCCATCGCCGCCCGCGTCTTCGCCGCCCGCTGCACCACCCCCCACCACGACCTCACCACCATCCCGCCCCTCACCCCGGACGAACTCGCCGACCTCGGCATCCACACCGGCCCCACCTGGGCCCGCCCCGACGCCATCGGCGACGCGATCACCCAGTCCATCCCCGTCCCCACCGGCCCCATCACCCGCGCCACCGCATCAGCCACCGACACCCAGCCCATCAACACCCGCGAGATAGCCGACGGCATCGCCGCCCGCGCCGATCAGGACCAGCCGAAGGAGCACCCGCATGGGTAGCGCGGCTGGAGTGCTGAAGGGGGCGGCCAACCGCATCGGGGTCACCGTGGCCGAGTACAACCAACGCGTCGCAGCCGGACTGAAGTGGTGCACCGGCTGTAAGGAATGGCACTCGCGGTCCGCCTTCTCGCAGGACAAGAGCCGTACCGATGGTCTCGCCTCACGATGCAAGACCATCGCCAATCAGAAGTCCCGCGCCGCTTACGTTCCGCAAGGCCGACCCTCCGCTGGTCGCCGCTTTGTCCAACCGCGGGACGGAGACCGCAAGCAGGCCAGACGACGCGTGAACTACCTGGTCGAAGCAGGTCTCCTTCCCCGGCCGAACAACCTCCCGTGCGCTGACTGTGGCCACACCTGGATTCCAGGCCAGAGCAGGCACGAGTACGACCACCACCGCGGCTACGCCTCCGAACACCACGAAGACGTTGAAGCCGTCTGCACCACTTGCCACCACGCCCGAGAGACCGACCGGAGGAACCGAAGTGTCAACTGACAGCAGCATCGAGTGGACGGAAAAGACCTGGTCACCCACCACGGGGTGTGACCAAATCTCCCCGGGGTGTACAAATTGCTACGCCCTCACCATGGCCAAGCGACTCAAGGGCATGGGCCAGGCCAAGTACCAGAACGACGGCAACCCCAAGACCTCCGGCCCCGGCTTCGCCCTCACCGTCCACCCCGACGCGCTGGACGAGCCGTACCGATGGAAGAAGCCGCGCAAGGTCTTCGTCAACAGCATGAGCGACCTGTTCCACGCTCGCGTGCCGCGCGATTTCCTGGCACAGGTGTTCGCCGTCATGGCCTTCACGCCGCAGCACAGCTACCAGATCCTCACCAAGCGCCCGGAAAGGGCCGCCCGGATCCTCGCGGACTCCTCGTTCGCCAAGACCGTCGAGAAGGCCATGTACGACGACGACGCCTACGCCACGCTGGCCCGCGGCGGACTCAAGTCGTGGCCCCTGCCGAACGTGTGGATCGGCACGTCGATCGAGTCCGACGACTACACACGCCGCGCCAAGGCGCTCAGGAACACCCCGGCCGCCATCCGATTCATCTCCGCCGAACCCCTCCTCGGACCCCTGCCGTCGCTCAACCTGACCGACATCGACTGGCTGATCATCGGCGGCGAGTCCGGGCCCGGAGCCCGAGTCCTCGAACCCTGGTGGATCGACGACCTCATCTACGAGGCCCGCCAGGCCGGCGCCGCACCGTTCGTCAAGCAGCTCGGCTCCGTCTGGGCCCGCCACACCACCGTCGCCGGGAAGACCGTCGCGGCCTGGGGCGACACCAAGGGCGGCAACCCCGCGCACTGGCCCGACCAGCTCCGCATCCGCGAGTACCCCAAGGCAGCCACCGATGCCTGACCAGGCCTACATCGACCAGCTCGCCGGCCAACTCTGCACCCGGCACCCCGACCTGCTCTCCGCAGAAAACGACCTCGCCGTCCTCCGCGGCCGCCTCGCCCTCGTCGCCACCTGGATCCACAACCCCACCTACGACCACACCGCCCGCCAAGCCCTCGCCCAAGCACTCGGCCTCCCCGAACCCACCAACCACTGAAGGAGCCCACAGTGACCACCGCCCCCGCCCCCTTCACCCCCACCGCCGACGACATGGAAGCCACCCACTACGGCATCCCCGTCAGCACCTACGGCGAAGACGGCAACATGCTCGCCCTCGGCCACCACACCCACCGCAACGCCTTCGCCGCCTTCAACAAGCACGCCCGCACCTTCCTCGGCTTCGCCAACTTCGCCGACGACCGCCACGCCCACCAGAACGAATGGATCGACGAGATCCGCCACATCTGGCTGACCTTCCACCGCGGAGACCCCGGAGGCGACTGGACCTGGGAAGGCAGGCCCGCCAACGAGAACACCCCCGGAGCCATCGCAGTCACCCTCCTGGACGTCGCATGACCCTCACCGACCCCAACACCTGCGAAACCTGGGAGCAGGTCGTCTTACTCATCGTCCGCGGCGAACCCGCCGGCCAAGGCCGCGTCTCCTTCATGGGCAAGGGCCGGCCCGCCATCCACTCCAACGCCAAACAGCTCAAGCCCTGGCGCAAAGCCATCATCACCATCGCCCGCGCGGTCACCGGAGCCCACGGCTACACCGACTGGAACGGCATCTGCCTCACCTGCCGCACCCCTAAGGACAAGCACGGCCTCTACGCCAACATCCCCACCCGCGCAGAGATCACCGTCACAGTCCCCAAGCCGAAGACCGCCCCCAAGCGACGCCGCACCTGGCCCATCACCCGGTCATCCACGGACATTGACCACCACGCCCGCGCATGCCTCGACTCCCTCTCCGAATCCGGCGTGATCAAGGACGACTCCCAGATCACCGAACTCGCCATCCGCAAGGTCTACCCCGGTGAGCACCCCGAAGCCCTCGACCAGCCCGGCGCGATCATCCGCCTCTACACCCTTCCCGGAGACCCGCGATGAGCCCCAAAACCCGCCACAACACAACAGACGCCACGGACCGGCCGACGCTCGTCCCCGCCGACACCGGTGACTGGAGGGACGACTCCGAGTGCCGCCAGCATGATCCCGAACTGTGGTTCCCGATCGGCGACAACGTGCACGCCCGTATGCAGGCCGAGGAAGCGAAGTCGATCTGCGGCCGGTGCCCGGTGCGGATCCGCTGCCTGTCGTGGGCGCTGGAGACCCGGCAGGACCAGGGCGTGTGGGGTGGGATGACGGAGAAGGAGCGTCTGGCCTTGCACAAGCGGAGGTCGGGGACGACGTTCGGCCGGTCCCGGAACGTGGCGGATCACATTTTCGCGGAGCGGTTGGACGAGTTCCTGACGCTGCGTGGCCAGGGTTTGGACGGGTTGGAGTTGGCGTCGGCGTTGTCGACGAACGTGCAGACGGTGAACCGGGTCAACGACATGATCGCGGCGTCTGCGCGTGCCGCCGTGCAGGAGGAGGTGCAGGCGGCATGAGCGCAATGTCTCCGGAGCAGCGCGGTGACCTGGCCGAGCGGATGCTCCCCGAAGCAGCGAACCTCGCCGTCCTGGTGCACGGTGACGGCGGCCCGGAGGATGTGGCCGCGGTCCTGGCCGGGCTCACGGGAGCGGAGAAGGACGCCCTGATCGTCGTCCTCGCCGGCCTCGTCGACCCGGAGCAGCCCGTCGGCCGCGCGTTGGGCTGGCTGGACTTCAACGAGCACGGCTCCCTGACGGTGCCGGCGTCGTGGTCGGAGGACCGCAAGGTTCGCGACCTGACGCCCGAAGACGACACGGACTTGGACGACGACTTCGTGGACCAGGTCGCCGTCGGCAAGTTCATGAAGGGGTTCCGCGTCGACAGTCTCACCGATGCCGAGTTCCTGGAGGCCGTGAAGCAGTGCGTCGCGAAGGGGCTGACGCTCGCTGACGTGGACCAGCTGCGGCGGTGGCCGCGGAGGACGACGGAGAACCGGGTGAACCGGCTGCGGAAGCAGTGGCAGCGGTCCGGTCGCGCCTTCCCGGAGTTGAAGCAGCCGGGGTTGCGGACGTTCACGCCGGCTGAGGTCGTGGCGATGCGTGAGAGGGCGCATGCGGGGGCGACGGACCTCGAATTGTCGATGTCGTACGGCGTGAACCGGGAGACGATCCGGTCGATCGTGACGGGGAAGCGGTACGCGTCGTGCGGTGGCCCGGTCCGGGCGGCACGGTCGGCGAAGAGTCTGAAAGCGTCCCGTGAGCACATGTGCGGGCACGCCGATACCTCGCTGGCGGGCGGCTACCAGGCGCCGAACGCACGGCTGACGCCGCAAGAGCGCAGCCAGGTCCGTGAGCGGACTGTCGAGGGTGAGCCAGTTCAAGAGCTGGCCAGCGAGTACGGAGTGTCCACCAAAACCATCCGCCGGTACGCGGCGTAGAGAAGGAGAACGTGATGAGTGGCGAGACTGTGATCACCGTGGTCGGCAACGTGGTGGACGAGCAGGTGTCCCTGCGGTACACGCCCTCCGGGGCGGGGGTCTGCAAGTTCACGATCGCTTCGACGCCGCGGACGTACAACCGGGACAAGCAGGCGTGGGAGGACGGGACGACGCTGTACCTGCCGGTGTCGGTGTGGCGTCAGCAGGGAGAGAACTGCGGGGAGACGTTGACCCGCGGCATGCGCGTGATGGTGCAGGGCCGGCTGACGCAGCGCTCCTACGAGGACAAGCAGAACGTGAAGCGGACGGTCTTCGAGATGGAGGCCGACGAGGTCGCCGTTTCGCTGCGGTCGGCGACGGCGCGGGTGGAGAAGACGTCGGGTGGCGGGCAGGGCCGTCAGCAGTATCAGGAGACGTCGCGTCGGTCGTCGGAGGAGGGGCGGGGGGATCCGTGGGCGTCGGGTGTGCCGGGTACGCAGGGGCAGGCCGGCGGGTGGGGTGGTGGAGACGAGCCGCCTTTCTAGATCGTGTGGTGCGCGTGTGAGGGGTCTGGCCTTCGGGTTGGGCCCCTTTCCCGTATCTCAACCCGTCATACGCATTGCTATGTCATGCGTATGTGGGTATGGTGGATACACCCCAACCACCCACCCCAAAGAGGCCACATGACCGGCTGCGACTGCGACGCCACCCCCGAAGACCAGGCAGCCGGCATCCACGGCACCCCCTGCACTAGCCGCGACAACACACGCGACGACCCGTCCGACCACTACGGCCAGTAGGAGCCCACATGACCGACCAGCCCACCAAGAAGACCGCCACCATCACCCTCGACACCGCGAACAGCGACCCGAAGTTCCCCGCCTACCAGCTGTCCATCAACGCCATGGACGGCGAGAACAGCGGCCACGGCTACCGGCTCATGGGCCCGAAGTACCTGGGCCGCAGCCGCAACCTGCGGACCGTCGAGCTGACGCAGCGGGATGCCGACGAGATCCGCGCCGTCCTCGACGAGGTGTTCCCGTCGGGGGAGTCGTCATGACTGCCTCCCCGGAGCGCCGTAAGGCCGAACGGCTCCAGGAACGTGCCGACAAGCTCACCCAGCAGTCCGGGCAGGCCAGCGAGCGCGCCCACAACATGTACGGACGGTTCGCTGGCGGTCAGCCGCTGCTCCGCGGCCACCACTCCTACCGCAGCGCCCGCCGTACAAGGGACCGTGCCGATGCTGCCTCCGAGCGGGCCGTTGACGCGTACAAGGATGCCGAGCGAGCCCGACGGGACGCCGAGTGGGCGAAGGCGCACGCCGACGCCAAGGACGCCATCACCGCGGTCACATCCACCCGGTCCCGGCCGTGGGAACCCGCCGACTTCCAGGTCGGCGACATCGTCACCGTCCGCGTGTTCGAGACCAGCACCAGTACCTACCGGGTGAAGCGGGTCAACAAGAAGACCCTCACCCTCGACGGCGGCGGAGGCGGCTGGGACGACCCCAAGCGCGACTACGACCGAGTCCTGTCCCGAACCCGAGACGGCATCACGACCACTGACCCGGCTTCCTGACCAGAACCTGACCTGCTGCCCCATCCCGCACCCCCCGCGGGGTGGGGCAGCCCCCTACCCGCCACCACCCGGCAAGGACCCGCCCATGCCCGACACGTCCAGCACTGTCATCCAAGCCCGCATGCAAGCCGAGCACGTGTGGAACACCGTCACCAGCATCCGGAAACTGTCCGCCCGCCTCGGCGCCTGGACCACCGGGAGAAGCCCCGACGGCCGCCACCGCCTGACCGCACAGGTCACCGGACCCGACGCGGCGCGCGCCGTAACCCTGTTCGCGAGTGCCGACGAGCTGGTCCTGAAGTATCCGGGGGATCTCCTGCCGCAGTTCGACGTGGCAGTCCCGGGCCGTACCGGGCTGGTGTGGCGGTCGCTGGGCGTGTGGGTGGAACTCTGGCACCCCGACACCCCGACCAGCCTCCCCACACCCCGCCCGACGGCGCCCGCCCGGACCGTGGTGGGGGAGAAGCTCGGTCGGGCGTCCGCACGGCTTCCGTTCGGCCGCCGGCGTACCACCCGCACCCCATGACCAGCCCCTGGGCCGGCGACCACGTAGGCCGCCACTTCACCGGCACCCGCCTCGAGGCCGTCTGCCCGTGCCCCACCGCGCCCTGCGGCCTCGTCTACGCCGACCGGATCCGCTCGGACTGCCCCGACCACGCCCACGCCCGATCCATGCGGCAATCCCACGTCGTCCGCAACTGCCCCGGAGGAACCACGTGACCGAGACCAAGACCGTCAACTGCTACGACATCGAACTCGACAACGGCGAGAACCTGAAAGATCTCGGAGAGGGCAACTACCTCGAGCTGGACCAGGTTGCCGCTGGCCTGACGCCGGGAACGTGGCTGCTCCTCGCCTACGAAGGCGACTTCCAGGAGACCGCCGTCATGCGCCGCCTGTCCCAGGAGGAGATCCAGGCCGCGCGGCACGGCGAAGCGCTCGCCCGCATCTACGAGTGACCAGCCCTCCCGCCCCTGCCGCATAGGGACCGGTGGTCCCGAAACCCCCGCCGCAAGGCGGCCCGAACCCAGGAGAAACCCGATGAGCGCACGCCACGTGGTGATGTGGTCCGGCGGGATCACGTCGTGGGCGACCGCCCGCCACGTCATCGCCGAGCACGGCACGGCCAACGTCACGCTGCTGTTCGCCGACACCAACGCCGAGGACGAGAGCCTCTACGCCTTCAACGACGCGGCCAGCGCGCGCCTCGGTGTCCCGGTCACCCGCGTCGCCGACCCCCAGGAACGCGACCCGTGGCAGGTGTTCGAGGACAAGCGGTGGCTCGGCAATACCCGCATCGCGCAGTGCTCGATGGAGCTGAAGCTGAAGCCCTGCAAGGACTGGCTCGCCGCCAACACGGACCCGGCGGACACGGTCCTGTACGTCGGCCTCGACTGGACCGAGCCGCACCGCATCCCCGCCAACAGGGCCGGGTGGGCGCCGTACCGCGTCGAGTACCCGCTGACCGAGCCGCCGTTCCACGACAAGGGGCAGCTCCTCGCCGAAGCCCGCGCGGCCGGTCTGCCGATGCCCCGCCTGTACGACCTCGGGTTCGCGCACAACAACTGCGGCGGCGCCTGCGTGAAAGGCGGCCAGGCGCAGTGGGCGCGGCTGCTGAAGGTCTTCCCCGACCGCTACGCCCGAGCCGAAGCCGCCGAGACACGGATGCGGGCGCTGCTCGGCAAGGACGTGTCGATACTCCGCGACCGCACCGGCGGCGACACCAAGCCCCTCACGCTGGCCGCACTCCGCACCCGGATCGAGGAGCAGCCCGACCAGCTCGACCTATTCGACGAAGGCGGCTGCGGCTGCTTCACCGACCTCGCCGCCTGAACGCCAGCGGCCCGGGGCGCGCCTATCGCCCCGGGCCTGGCCCTGATCATCCCACCCCGACCCGCTGGAGAACCGATGACCGACCAGACCACCGAGCCGCACTTCGGCAGCCCGGACTGCACGTGCATCCCGTACACCCGGAAGTACGGGACCCCCCGCTACTGCGGCCCGAACGAGACCGTGGACGACATCAGTGGCTGGGAGCGCGGCACCGACTGCCCGCACCACGCCCCGGCTGCCCCGCTGCCGCCCGCCGACCAGACCGCGCTCCGGGACCGCATCACCACCGCGATCAGCAAGTGGCATCGCGACCCCGAGCAGCCGCTGTACGAGCAGGGAGCCGACGCGGTGCTGGCCGAGCTGGCGTCCCTCGCGGTCAACGCTGGCCGGGCACTCCAAGACGAGAAGCGGCACTACGAGATCGCGTGCAGGGAGAACACCCGGCTGCGCGCCGAGCTGGAGAGCGAGCGTGACGCCTCCCGCCGACTGCTTGCCCAGCGCCAGGAGATGGCTGAGGAGCGGTACGCCTGGCAGCAGCGGGGCGACCGCGCCGAGGCCGAGGTGAAGCGGCTCCGCGCCGACCGGGCCGCCGTCCTCGAAAGCGAGGCCGCGCTGATCCTGAAGCACTGCCCCGATCACGGGCCGCAGGACCAGGACGGCGTGTGGATGGACTGCCACTGCGCCGTGGTCGACGACATGCGGAAGCGCGCCGCCGAGCTGCGTCGTGTGGCCGACGAGACGGCAGCCACCGAGACGCACGCGTGCAAGCTCTGCAGCCTTGCCGCAGACGCCACCGAATACCGCATCCCCGTACCCGAGGACGGCGGTACAACCCTCCTCCTCCGGCGCCAGAACCTCGCCCACGGAACCGGATGGGCGGCGACCGCCCCCGGCTACGGCGGCGGCCGAGCCTGGACCACAGAGGGATGGCAGGACTCCATCAGCGCCCTCAGCGTCGACCGCCTCTTCTGCTGGCCCGACGCCCCTACCGCAGCCGACGAAGCACGCCGCGCCCTAGCCGCCGATGGCCCCGCGCGCGGCGAGCAGGAGGATGGACAGTGACCAAGCCGTACTGGGAAGACACGGACGCCGGACTGGCTCTCTACCACGGCGACATGCGCGAGCTCCTGCCCCAGCTGGAACTGCAGGCGGATCTGATCCTTGCTGACCCGCCCTACGCCGAGACCAGCCTCAAGTGGGACCGGTGGCCCGACGGCTGGCTCACCACCGCAGCGAAGCACGCACGGAGCATGTGGTGCTTCGGCAGCCAGCGCATGTTCTTCGACCGCCTCCACGAATTCCGCGCCGAGGACTGGCACCTCAGCCAGGACGTCGTCGGCAAGGATCCCGACGGACAGCCCGTCTTCGGCGACGTCCACTTCATCTGGGAGAAGACCGTCGGATCTTCCGCTGTCGCCGACCGCTTCCGCCGGGTCCACGAACACGCCCTCCACTGGTACCGCGGCCCCTGGCGCGACGTCCATCACGAGGCGCAGCGGGAACGCCGGCACGGCCGTAACCAGTCCACCCGGCGCTCCGGCTACAAGGGTCCGCATCTGGGCACCTACAACGCGCGGTCGTGGGCGGATGACGGCACGCGTCTGTTGACCTCGATGATCCAGACGTCTGGCATGCGGGGCAAGGCGATCCATCCCACGCAGAAGCCCTTGAAGATCGCTGAGCCGCTCATTCGCTACGGTTGCCCGCCCGGTGGCCTTGTCCTTGACGTCTTCTCCGGATCCGGCGTCGGTCTAGAAGCAGCACGGCAGTCCGGGCGCCGGTGCATTGCTATCGAGGCGCGTGAGGAGTACTGCGAGCGCATTGCTCGGCGCCTGTCTGAGATGCCTCTATTCATCGCCGAGCCTGTGCCCGCCGCCGGGGCGCGGCAGGACGGGGCGCAGCCGGGTGGTGCCGAGTGACCACCGCCCCCGTCCGACCGGGCCCGCCGCCTTCGGGTAGCGGGCCCGGCCCGGTTCTCACCGAACGGGAACTCGACCTCCTCCGCCGGCAGGCAGCAGGCGAGACATACCGCGACATCGCTCCCACCCTGTACATGAGCGTCAGCGGAGTCGGGTCCATGTCGAAACGGATGATCGACCGAATGGGCGCCCGGAACCTCGCTCACGCCATCCACCTAGCCCACCAGCACCGTCTCCTCGACCCCCCGGCCACCGTGAAGCTGTCGCCGCCCCTGCTGCGGGTCCTGGAGTTGGTGGCGGACGGGTGGACGAACGCGGAGATTGCCCGACGTCTGAACCTGTCGGAGCACACGGTGAAGGACCACGTGAAGAAGATCCGCCGCCTGTTGGGGGCTCGGGATCGGGCGCATGCG
The DNA here is from genome assembly GCF_036246005.1 of Streptomyces sp. NBC_01723. NCBI lineage: Bacteria > Bacillati > Actinomycetota > Actinomycetes > Kitasatosporales > Streptomycetaceae > Streptomyces > Streptomyces sp. NBC_01723. The sequence continues at coordinate 44,915 of NZ_CP109172.1, read as the reverse complement.
GCTGTGCTGGCGGTCGAGGCTCGCATCATCCGCCGCCCGGAAATCCGGACATCTTAGACACCGCCATCGGCGGGTAAGACCGATAACCCCAGGAAGGGGCCTCCCGTGCGCATACCCCCGCTCCTCGCCCAATGCGTCCTCCTCGGCGTAGTCGCCATAGGCACCGGCTGGGCCTGGATCGTCCTCACCGGCAGCCGTGTTCTGTCGCCCGGTGCCGTCATCGTCTGCACGATCATCGCCGTCGCTGTCGCCCTGGCCGTGGAGGCCGGGGCAGAACGGATCCTCCGCGGCCGCCGGCGCCGCGCCCACGCCCGACCCCACACCAGCAGGAAGGCCCTCTAATGCTGTCCCACGCGATCGGAATCACAGGAGCGGCGATGGCGGCTGTAGCAGCGGTCGCCTATGGAACCGGCCGTTTCCGCAAGCACCACATCTACGGCGTCATGAGCGTCGGCTACCTGCTCTACACCGTCTCCAACTTCCTCTTGCAGGACACCGTGTCCGCAGGGATGGGTGCCGGGTTCACCACCGTCTTCGGCTGGCTGTGGTGGAAGGGCGGCGGTGGGGACAACACGAAGCGCCGGCTGAAGTCGTGGGCGTCCAGGTTCCAGGGCGTCCGCCGTACCGCACCCAGCCACGCATGAACCGGGTTCGCACCGTCGGACGGTGCCGTACCGGCAAGGAACGCTACCGGGACCGCGTGGCCGCGCTCCTTGCCCTCGCCTGGCTGGACAACACCGACCCGAAACGCCGTGAGTGCCGCGCCTACCGGTGCGACCTCTGTCGGGGCTGGCATTTGACCAGCCAGACCAAACGATCCAAGACCGCTGGAAGGAGCAGCCGATGACCAGTGACCAGGTCACCGTGTACGCCTGCTGGACCGCCGCCGCATCCGCCTTTGCGGGCGGCGCCTCCCTGACGATCGCAGGCCAACCGCTTGCCGGCGTGCTGCTGCTGTGGCTGGTGCCGAGCCTGCTGCTCGTCGCCCACCTCGCCCGTCTCGCCCCGGCCCGCACTGGAAGGAACAACCGATGACCGACAACCCCAACGTCAAGGCCCTGGACCCGTCCCGCCGCTACCTGCGGCCCGTCGCACCCCTGCCGCTGCCCGGCGTGGAGGACGTGACGCACTGGTCCGTGTACCAGTGGCTGCCGATGTTCGAGGCGTGGGCGACTGGCATGTCCCTGTGCGGCGCGTCGATGCGGCAGGGCCCGCTCCCGGAGGGCACGACCGTCACGTGCGAGGGGTGTGAGGCGTACCGGCCGGAGTACGAGCGAATGCTGGCCCCTGGCTACCGGCCCGAGGACGACGACCTGGAGGCGCTGCGGAAGCGCGCGGAGACCGCGGAGGGGCAGGTTCGACAGGCGCAGGCGCTAGCGGCGAAGTGGCACGAGGTGGCCGCGTCCCAGAGCGACGCAGTGATCCTGGCCGGGGTAGCGGGGGACGTCTTGCTGGCCACCTTGAACGGCTTCAACGACCTGACAAAGGAGGTCCAGTCGTGAGTATCTGGGCCAGCAGTTTCGACCTCGAGGACAATCCGCCGTACGCCTACCAGGGCTCCCACATCCTCCCCGCCGACGACGACCGACGCGACGACGGCGAAGTCCTCCAACTCGCAGAGATCCCGTCACACGTCACCCGCGACGGCCGCGACGACCAGCCGGAGGACGGCCGGCCGTGGCCGTGGCTGCGCCTGTCCCTGTATGCGGAGGATGCGGTGCTGAACCGGGACGGGGTCGCAGGGCTGCATGCGGCGCTCGGGGCGTGGCTGGAGCGGACGGGAGACGAGTCGTGACGGCGGGTGGGTCGACGTCTGATGAGGGTGCCCGGTTGTACGCGCTGGCCCGTAGGGGCTGGTGGCGGACGGTTCTCCGCTGGTGCGGTATCAACGCCAACGACCGGCGCTTGGAGGCGGCTGCGGTGCGGCAGGTGCAGGGGAGCCTGGGCGAGAAGTGGACGGCGGAACTCTTGACCCGATTACCGGCTGGCTGGCAGGTGTTCCACGATCTGACCGTGGCCGGCCGACGGTTCAACGTGGATCACGTGGCGGTACCCCCGTCGGGGGAGGGTCTGATCGTGCTGGATTCGAAGAAGTGGCATGCGGGATGGCCCACCACGCTGGTGCGGGGTCGGGTGCATTGCGGCAGGCAGGACCGGCATGGGCAGGTGGAGGCGTTCGCCGGCTACGTGTCGGGGACCGCGGCCGTGCTGGGCGTGCCGGCGGGGATGCTGATGCCGGTGATCGTCGTCCACGGCTCCCCGGTCGCCGGTGGCCGTCTGGATGTGCCGGTGCCCGGGTGGGAGCGGACGGTGCACGTGCTGGCCGCGGACCGGCTGGTGGACGTGCTGGCGGGTATGCCGGGCGGGAGGGGCCCGGTACAGCCCAAGGCGGTCGACCTGGCCGCGCGGGTGCGTAGGACGCTTCCCCAGTACCGGAGCGCGGCGTAGCCTGGCCGGACCGTGCCGGGGGCACCCGTAGGACTGATCAGGCGCGGTAGCAGGGGCCCGTCACCTTGGGAGTGATCCCAGGTGGCGGGCCTTTTTCTTGTGTCCGTAGGATCGAACGTATGAGCGACATGCCCCCGGATGAACGTCTCGCGAAGCTGCGCGCCCTCGAGGAGTGGCTGGCCTGGCAGCTGAACAACACCCGGGCGAAGATCCGCACGGTGGAGGCGGAGGTCGAGCAGGCGAAGCGGCAGGCGCAGCGCGCGTGGGCGGAAGCCCGGTGGAAGCTGGAGCCTGCCCGGGACCGGCGATCCGTGCTGCACCGGGGTGGGTGCGGGATCTGGAAGGGCGAGCACGGCTACCTCGAGCGGCGCGAGGTGGCGGAGGCGCTGGCGGACGAGACGCTGGTCGTGGAGATGTGCGGGGTGTGCAACCCGAAGTCGGGCCTGGAGTAGATGCGCGTCCGCCCCGACCGCGACGGGGGACGCGGACGGGGCGGACGGTGGAGCGCAGCCCAGGCCGGACTCGAACCGGCGACCTCGGAGTCACAAGACGGCCGTACCGCGCTCTGCCGCTGAGCTACCGGGCTGCTGCGCCCAGCATGGCACGCGGCACTGACAGCCGTGCCCCGTCCGGTCAGTTCTGCCGGAGGTCGAAGTTGGCGCGGAGCTGCTTGAGGCCGGGCAGGTCGAACTCCTTCGAGAACCGGCCGGGTTCGCTGATGTTGTAGGCGATCGGCCCGGTCCCAGTGCGTACCGGGCGGGCGAGCGGGTTCCCGCGGTTCGGCGAACAGAGCAGCGGCTTCAGGCCCGCCGTGTTCTTGACGCACTCGCCGGCTTCCACGATGCCGTCGTGGTCGACGTCCGTGTTGGGGTGGTCGAGGCCGAGGATGTGCCCGAGCTCGTGCGTCACGGCGTCCTTCCGGCGGGCTTCGTTCACCGTCGGGTCGGTGGAGAACCAGTTGGGGACGGTCCAGTACTCGGAGTCCATCAGCAGGTGCCCGCCCCACGCGCTGCCGTTGGCGGTGGCGTAGCAGGGCCGGGCTTGGGACATGCCGCGCTGGCCGGTGGGCTGGTGCAGGTAGTGGACGACGATGCGATGCCGGGGCGGGCACGTTCCAAGCGGGGTGGTGTCCAGGCTGCTGCTGACGGTGACCTGGACACCGACGTTTGTGGTGACCTGCGCGGCCGGTATCCGGAAGTACTTCGCCAGCTGGGTGCGGGCCGTGCTGTCGGCGAACACGACCTCGTACGGGTCGGGGGACAGGCTGTAGATGTTGTAGCTGGTGAGGGCTTTCCAGCCGGTGCCGGAGTAGACGGGTCCGGGGAGCGCGGCTGCGGTGAGGGTGAGGGTGCCGGCGAGGATTGCGAGGAGGGTGGCGAGACGTCGGGTGAGGGCGGGTTTGGGTGTGGGCATACACGCCAGTCTGGGCACATTCCCGGCACCCGTTCCCCCCGCTCATGGCGGGGCCCGGCAGCGGTTGGGGGCGTGCTGCCGGGCCGGTCTAGCGTGCGGGGCGGGCTTAGCCCCAGGCGGTGTCTGCGGGACGCGCTGCGGGCTCTGTGGGTTCGGCAGGCGTCGGGGTGGGGTCGGTGGGCGGGGTGCCCCATCCGGTGTCGTTGGTGGAGTCGTCGCCGCTGTTGGTGGCGGGTGCACCCCATGCGGTGTCGTTGTCGGCTGCGGCGGTTGTGGCGATGCCCGCGGTGAGAGCGGCGGTGAGGGCGGCGCCGGCGAGGAGCCTTTTCAGTGGTGTCACAGGGGGTCCTTTCTGATGGTGTGGTGAAAGCATTGTGGGGCGTCTGGCCCGAATTCTCGTCGCCTTCGCCCTGCTGCGAATCCCCTTTACCCGTTGCGGCAGTTACCTGGCAGTAGTCGCGTGGGGTGTGGGGGAGGACGTTGGCTACGAGCGTCGGGGGACGCCCCACGGCTACGTTGCCTTAGGCTGGTTGCACACTCAACGGGTTGGTCGTGCGGGTGTTCGCAGTGCGGTAATCCGCAGTTGATCTCTGGTGTTTGACGGGGGAACCGGAAGCTTTGGCCATAACCAGTGCGCACGGTGACGGCAGGGAATTGTCGGAGAATGCACTCCGCCTGTACGGGGCCTGCGCCATCCGAAATGCCGAACAAGTCGAGGCGATCAAAGCCGCTCACCCTGAAGCGCACACCGAACTCGTCGACTGGGGCCTCATCACCCCCGACCAGCCCGCCGACACCCTGCCGGCCGTCCGCGACCCCAAGGGGGCGTTGCAACGCCGCTTCGACGACGTCCTGGACGCCGCCGAACGGCAAGTCGCCCTGCTGAAAGCCCTGCCGGAGCTGGCGCAGCAGCTCTCCCACGCCTACGACTCCGTCCAACTCCGCATCCCGGGGACCGCGTCGGTGTACCTGGACGGTCAGGCCATGGCGAACGCCCGCCTTCAGGACGTGGTCAATGGGGCGCAGCGGGAGATCCTCGCGTCGCAGCCGGGCGGGCCGCGGGACCAGGCGCTGCTGGACATTGCGATGCCCCGGGATGTGGCTGCTCTGGACCGGGGGGTGGTGTTGCGGACGATCTACCGGGATACGGTGCGGGATCACGGGCCGACGGCCGCGTATGCGGCGCAGATGACGAACCGCGGTCCGGGAAGGTCGGCGCAGTACCGGACACTGCCGGGCAAGTTCGAACGCATGATCATCGTGGATCGGGAGGCTGCGGTCGTCCCCGACTACATCGTCGCGGAATCCCCTCCGCACGCCGCATGGCTGATCACTGACCCGGCGTCTGTTGCGATGCTGGCCCGCGCGTTTGAGGCGACGTGGATGCGTGCCGAGCCGTGGATGGGCCAGTTGCGGCCGCGTCGTGGGGACGGCCGGGACACGGTCGGCTCACGTGCGTCGGCGCTGGACGGGGTACGGACGACGCGCCGTCAGCGGGAGATCATGCGGAACCTGTGCACCGGCTACTCGCAGACGACGACAGCGAAGCGGATCGGGGTGTCGAAGCGGACTCTGGAGGATGAGGTCGCGGCGTTGAAGGAGCGCTGGGGGGTGGGCTCGATGAACGAGCTGATCTTCCACTATGCGCAGTCGCCGGATTGCCGGGTGGATGACAGTGCCCCCGCGGTGGGGCCGGCGGGGGCGGAGTACGAGACGACAGCCTGACCGTTCACGGTGGGCTGTCGCCGGTGTGGTGGTGGGCGTCGCGGTGGGCCCCGCACAGGGTGCCGAAGTCGTCGGCGCGGCAGGGTCCGGGGCCTTCGTAGGCGTGGTGGGCGATGGTCGCAACGGGGATGGCCTGCTGGCCGGGGAGTACGACAGGGGCGGGCAGGGCGAGACGTTCCTCAATGGACTCGACCCGGGCCGGGACCTTCCCCCGCACCGTACGGCTCCTCACACGTCCTCCAGGCCGCCGCCAATGACCAGACGGAGCCGGGCACGCACGGGCACCGGATCGCTTCCAGGAACAGGCCAGTCGTCGGCCACGACGCCGTACGTCTTCGACGGCTCCCAGTGACGGTCGTAGTGCCACACGGCGGCCTCCTTGTACAGACGCGCCCACGACTCCGCCTGCCCCTCCCCTTCCGTCATCAGGTACGAGGTGACGAGACCGCCCGCGTTCGGGATCGGCTCCGGCCCTGGGTCGGCGAGCCGCTGCGCGCGCAAGTCACGGCCCCACGATTCGTGGCGGCGGCAGTACCAGACCGCTGTCCTCCAGCCGGTCGCCTGATCGACGGTGTAGTCGTGTCCGACCCCATGCTGCCCGCACAGGCCCGCCCGACGGATCATCGGTGCGGCGCACGTGCGCTGCTCCCAGCCGTCGCGCTTGTCCTCGTAGCGGGGACGGTCGGCGTAGACGAGGTCTGCAAGGCGGGACTGCCTGGCGGGGGAGTCCTTGTCGAGGATCGCTGAGGCGCGCTTCCTCCAGTTGATGAAGTTGCCGTCGGTGTCGTACCGGTTGGGGTCGCGGGCGGTGAGCCAGGCGAGGAGCAGGATGAGTTCGCGCGCTTCGGGGGTCATCCGCTGGTCCTGGTAGACGCGGGCGACGAGGGCGTCGTATCCGTCGCCTCCACCGCCGCCGCCCTTCCTCTTCCGCTTCCGTACGGGCGCGTGCTGGACGTGCGCGAGGTGCAGCGCTGCTCCCACGGTCAGCTCTCCTCGTTGACGGTGTGGTCGGGGATGCGGGGTCCGTTGATGCGGACGGCGGGACTGAGCGGCGGCGGTGGGTCCTTGCGGTGCCGCCACGCGTCGACCGTGCGCACCGGGTCCGTGAGGAGCAGCAACGCGAACAGGGCGGCCTGCCGGGGTCGGCTGGTCCACCGGTTGAGGTGGAAGCGGAGCTGCCAGTCTGCCCAGTCTCCGAGCCGCTGGTAGGGCCTGTAGCGGCCGATGACGTACCCGACGGCGAGCAGGACTAAGGCGGCGGTCGTCACGGTCCAGGCGTTCACGCAGCAGCTCCCTGCGGTACTGGGGCCTTGTGGACGGTGAAGCCGCCGTCGGGGTGACGGACGATCCAGTCACCGAAGTACGCGACGACGTGCCCGGGGCGGTCGCCGATGCGCAGGCCGACGACCTGGAGCTTGCCGTCGGCTTCCTTCCAGTAGCCCTTGGTGAAGACCCACGGCCGAAGCCGGTCGATCTCGTCAGCGACACGGCTGATGCTGCGCGGGGTAAGTTCCCACGTCTTGCAACCTGCGGCCTCCAGTTCGACGAGCGGCCGGCAGTGGTCGCATTCGACGCGGACGTCGGTGAGGTTGCCGTGGTTGTCGACGTCGCGGGCGTCGGCGTCTCCGAGGTACTGGCCACAGCCGTTGCAGGCTCGCTTGAGCGTGACGCGGGTGACCTTGCGGCCTTCGTCGTTGGTGTGGACGCGGTCGGGTGTATTCGTGCGGGGCTTCATGCGCTTGCCCTCTCCAGTTCGAGCTGCTGCTGCACGGCGGCCAACACGTCGTGGGGCGGTGTCCAGAAGTTCAGGGCGCCCTTAGCCGGTACGGGCTTCTCCAGGGCGGTGACGTCGGTGAGGGTCCAGTGGTAGGCGCGCTCGAAGCCCCACGGACCGCAGCACTGGCCGTCGTCGGACCAGTGGCAGCCGGTGAACGTGGCGACGGCGACGACGGCGCCGTACACGCCGAGGTGCGGGCCGTACACCTGGGCGTCGCGGTCGAGCTGGGCGCCGGCGTGGATGAGGACGCGGGCGCCCTCGTGCTTCACGGGCAGCTTCCAGGTGCGGTTCTCGACGCGCTTGGTCTGGTGGGCGATGGCGCCGGCCCAGGGCTGGCGGATGGTGAGAGCCTTCACGGGGCAGTCCTTTCGCAGGTGGGGTGCTGGTGGGCGGCCGTCCCGATCGCGTGCGGGTAGTCGTAGACCCCAGGCATCGGCTTCCACGTCTCCCCGTGGGCCCCGCACGCCTTGCAGCGCCACCGTTCGCCGCCGTCGACCTGCTCCAGGTCGAACCGGTCGTAGAAGGCGTCCAGCTCGGCTTTGCGTTCCTGGTAGATGGTGGTGCGCCGCGTGTAGTCGTCGTAGACGTTGCCGCGGTAGCGGGGGTTGTCGATGGTCTCGTTCCAGCCCGGGACGTAGTCGGGGTGGGTGCGCCAGAGGCGGGCGAGGCCGCGCATGGTGGTGCAGGGGACGCCGGCGGTTGCGGTGCAGGTGACGCAGGCGGCGTGGGAGCGGCCGCGGGCGTCGATCCAGATGTTGTGCTCGTTGGCGATCAGGTAGAGGGTGTCGATGCGGTTGAGTTCGGCGTCGCGGACGTCGCCGGGCGGGAGAGTGTCGGCGGTGGTCTGGGCTTCGGCGAGGCGGGCGTAGACGAAGTCCTCGCAGCGGAACTCCCACCGCCAGTCCGGATCGTCGGGGCCGGTCATCGGCTGGTCCTTTCGGCGCGGGCCATCTCCAGGAGCACGGTGGCGTGGCACCAGTCCGGCTCTCCCTCCTCGGGCGGCTTGCACCAGCAGGCGAGATCCTTCCCGGCCAGCTCACCGATGTGCGTGATGATCCAGTCGCGGCGGTCGTCCATCTCCTGCCGGTGCTCGGGGCTGCTGTTCGGGGCGTGAACCTCGTAGCTGTTGTTCTCCAGCCATTCGCGGTAGAGGGCGGTGGCGTGGGCTGCGTTGTCGGCGTCGATCCCGATGACGAAGGGGTTGCCCCATCGGCCGTAGTCGCCGCGAGCGCGTCCGACGTAGACCGCCTGAGGCGGCATCATCCACCCCTTGTCCCTACGCCTTTGAATCCTTTGTGGCATGACGCCACTCCTCCTTCTCATGTCGCTTGATGAAGTTGCAGTTGGCGCACAGGACCTGGAACGTGGATCGGAGCTCCTCATCCGATAACTGGGTAAGCATTGGGCGTGGTGGGTCGCCGGGGCCGCGTTGAGGCGGGCGTGGCGGCGTCCCCGCATCCGGGCGAGGATCTGGGTGTTGGTAGGGCGTTCCCAGGCGTGCATGCCGACGCTGGGCGTCCACGTGCGGCCGTGGTGGTGCTGCTCGTCGCCGCACCAGCGGCAGCCGTACGGGGTCGGGGGCTGGCTGTTGGGGTGGCGGATGCCGCTGTGTCGGAGGCCGGTGGCGGGGTCTCGGGTCACCAGGGTCATGGGGTCGGCTCCCGGGTTGGGGTGTGGTGGTGAGTGTGCCGCCGTTCGAGGGACGGCATCCCCCGGCCCGAAACGGGCCGGAGGAGCAGGGGTGGCAGTCAGTGCGCGCTGTCGGTGAAGGCCATGCAGTCGCACGACCAGCAGCGGATCGGCTTCCCTTCCAGGACGAAGTCCCGGGCGTGCTTGTCGCGGTAGTGGTTGCACGTGCAGAGGCGGCCGGCTTCGGTCCGGGCGGCCGCGTTGAACGCCTCGACGTCGAAGTCGGGTGCAGGGGCCGGGGTGTCGCCGCGGAGCATGGCGTCGAGGTGCGGGTAGCAGTCGTTGCGGATGGTTTTCGCGGTGTGGTCGCCGGCGTGTGTCTCGACGTTCTGGAGGACGGCCTGCACGGTGTCGGCTTCGAGGATGGTGAGCTGCTTGTCGAGTTCGGCCCGGGTGGCGGGGTCGAGGTCGGGGATGAGGCTGTGAATCTTGTCGTGGCCGCGCATGGTGTCTCTCCCGGTGGTTCAGGTGCGGTTGTTGAGCTTGTTGCAGCGGTCGTCGGCGTCGGAGCGATCGGTGTAGCTGCCGAACAGGGGCCGGTCGGTCTGGGTGTCGTGGATGTAGTGGACGGGCTGGAATTCCTGGCCGTGGAACGGGGCCGGGTTGGGGTTGGGGTCGGTGTTGAGGGTGCGGACTTCGTAGCGGGGCATGGTGATCTCCCTGACGATGCGGCGGGTGCCGGCTTCGATGGTGGCGCGTCCGGTGATGAGGGCGAAGCGGTCGCCGCACGGCATGGGCTGGGTGAGGTAGAGCATGAGTGCGGTGCGGTCGGGGCGAAGCCATTTGATGTGGTCGACGGGGAAGATCCGCCAGTGCCAGTCGACGAATTGGCCGTGGTACTCGTTCGCGGTCTTCACACGGTCGCCCTTTTTGAGCTCCGTGTAGGGGGCGGCCTCGAACTCGTAGGTGGCCATGTGGTGCTCCTTGTGCACGGTCGGGCCTGGGGGGCGGCGCGTGGGGGTCGTGTCCATGGGCTGCTCCCTGGTGTGGTGGTGAGTGTGCTGCTGTTCTGGCGGTGTTTTCCCCTTGGCTGTGCGGTCGGGGGCTTGGAGGGTTCCACCATACCCAGTTACGCATGACATAGCAATGCGTATGACGGGTTGAAGGAGGCCACTATCGGGACGCCCCACGACCGGCATCTACCGCCTGCCGCCCACCGGGTTCATGCTGGAACCGGCACGGGGAGGGGTGACAGCACGTGAACTGTCCGAAGTGTGGCAGCCAGGCGCAGCAAGGCTCTGACGGCTCGTGGGCATGCCCCTTGTGCGGGCCGATCTCTGGGAACGCCCCGTCCGCGCGCGTAGGGTCGGACGAGTGACGAGGAAGCAGACACCCCCCGTGCCGATGCCATCTGCGGAGACGGCTGCCGCGGCGGCCGCATTCCTGGACGGGCAGCAGATCACGCACACGCAGTGCGGGCAGTGCGGCACAGAGATCGCCGGAGTGAACGGCCGGTACAGCTGCGGGGTTTGTGGGTGGTCGAACCCTTGGTGGGAGGGTCACAGTCAGCTGCCGACCGCAGACGACGACGTGCAGACGTGACGACGCCCCCGGGCGGATGTCCCGGGGGCGGTCGACCAGCGTTTCCCCTCGCCGGTATGGAGCGGGTCATGGGGGCGCTCTACGGGCGCTATCCCCGTGGCAGGGGACGGCACTCCCATGCTGCCCCGCCAGGGCGGTGAACGCCCGTCAGACGCGCCCTGAAGGACCTGCCGTCAGTGCCCGGATTGCGGCCGCGGCTTCGGCGGTCATCTGCGAGGGGGCGCGGTCGAGTGGGGGTGTGGGCGGGGGCCGGTCTTCCGCATGCGGATGTGCTGGTGGGGTGGTTGGCGGATGCTGAGGCGTCGTGTCGGCCCTGTACGCCGGTGCGCCCCTGCGAGCGCGCTCCCCGCCTGCCTGAATGCGACGCACGGTCGACCGTATGGGGTCGATCTGGGATCAGGACTGCGCTGGTGGCGGAGACGGGGAGTGTCCCAAACGGAAGGTGGTCGACGCGCGATCGGGGGAGCCGCGGTGCGAGGACTGCCGGGAGAACTACGAGCTGGACGAGCCGGAGCCCGAACGGCGGGTGAAGGAGGATGACGGGCTGACCCGGCCGACGGGGAACCCTCGGGAGGCCGGCCACGGAACGCCCGTGTAGCTACTGCGCGGAGCTGCCGGCTGGGTGGAGGCGACGCAGCAGTTGACCGCTGGCCACATGTCCACGAAGGTAGTCGGCGAGTTCGTACAACGCGGCGCCGGGCTCGGCCGCCGGCTTGCCGGTGATGCGGACGTTCCCACGCCGGGTACGCCGCGTCGGGGCGGGACCGCGCCGCTTCAGCGGCTTGCCCACGGCCGCCGCGTGCAGCTTCGTCGCTTCGGCGTCGATCGCGTGGATGCCGGTCTCTGCTGGCGCCAGCAGTGGAGGTTCGTCCCAATCCTCGATGTCCGGTGCTGCCGGCGTCAGGCTGTCGAGGGGGTTTGTCTGTGAGACTGCCGCACGGTGGGCGGTGAGAGCGGCAGCGGCGTACCCGCGTGCGGCGTGTTCGGTTCGGATTCGGAGGTCTTCGGCGTGTTCGGCGGCGAGCGCGGCTCGCTGTTGGGCGGTGTCGCTCCATACCTTGTGTCGTTCTTCGGCCAGTGCGACGGCCGCAGCGGGGAGAGCGGCCGGCATCTTCGGTAGTGGTTCTGAGGCTTCCTTCTCGGCCTGCTGCTGTTCAGCGGAGGCGTTCTTCCATGCGGCGAGCAGCGCCCGGTACAGCGCGCGGTGCGCGGTGAGGAGTCCGTCGGCTTCGGTGGGCCAGGGGTCGGCGTGGGCGCCGTCGGGGTGGGGTGCGCGCACGTCAGGGTGCGCAGTGGTGTGGGCGGCGTAGTGCTCGCGGTAGAAGTCCCGGCCCCGGTCGGTGATCTCGTACCCGTCGTAGCCGGTCCGGTTCCTGGCGAGGGGCGGAACATGCTTGTCGATCAGGGCGCGTTCGATCGTGACCGAGTAGCTCCACTTCAAGTATTCCCCACGCTGGTCGGCCGCCCAGAGTAGGGCGAGGACTTCCCAGGATCGGCGGCCGAGCGCTGCCTTGCGGGGGCCGCCCGGGGTGAGGCTGGTGCCGGCACGAGCGGCAGCACGTCCTTCGCGGGTCAGTCGGACGGTCCGCATGTAGCCCCACTGGGTGGGCCGGACATCGCGGGTGATCAGGCCGCGGCGCTCCAATGCGGCCATGGTGGAGCCGTTGCCCTGGTTGTCCCAGCCGTGCCACATCAGCCGTTCCTGCAAGCTGGTCCAGCCGAACACGTCCCGCATGGCGGGCTCGTGCGCGAAGTCGATGGACCGCCACGCGTCCGCGGGCCGGCTGTCGTACACGCCGCGGGCCGCGTCCTGACGCCGTCCGGTCTCGGCGGCCTGGTCGAGGTCGTAGAGGACGGCGAGGGTGCCCTGCTGGCGGTCGTTCAGCGCGGACCAGGTGTCGAGGGCTTTCGACGTTCGGGCGGGCATGACGGCATTCTCCTACAGGGAAGGTTCTGGGACGCTGAGTTCGAGGGACGAAGGGGGCGCAGGGTGAACTTCGCGTTCGAGTGCGGCTGGTGCGGCGCGGACTGGGGTGAGCCGGTCATGTCCCTGGTGGACGCAGAAGTACCAGGTCGACGACTTCGAGTGCTGGAACTGCGGGACGGTGTGCACGCCGCACGCGCCGCCGTGGACGGAGGCGTGAGCGTCACAGATCGGCGACTTTCCCCCGCGGTGTGGGGCTGCGCGCGGATGATGCCCGCAGCGATCACCATCCCTGGGGGGACCACCATGCACCGCACCACCACCACCGCTGCTGCTGTTCTGCTCCTGGCCGTGCTCACCGTCGGCTGCTCGAGCGGGGACGGGGGAGGGGACGGGAAGCCCGACCCGGGCAAGTCCTCCACGGCCGCCGGGCTGGCCGGCGAGTGGGGGCCGAAACTCGCGGCGGCCACCGACGGCAAGGACGCCGTCTGCAACCAGGTCGGCGACAAAGCCTGCGCCACCCACCTCACGGACATCGCGCTGGTGGTGGGGGAGCTGGAGCAGGCCGTGAACGAGGCTGGCGGGACCGCCGAGTATCCGCGGACGGTGGCGGAGATCGGGAAGGTCAACGCGGCGGTCGACGCGTACACGGAGCATGAGTGCCTCGAGGACGAGAACGCGGGCATTCAGGGCTCGCCGTGTCCGGATGATGCGCAGACGATCCTGACCGGGGGTCAGACGATCGCGCTGGCCTTGCAGGCCGACGAAGGGGCGTAGCCGGACGGCTGTGGCCCCAGCGTCCTCGGGTCCGCAGGTTCGAGGACGCGCCGACCTGTCAGACTTCGTCCAGCTTCCGGGCGAGCTTCTCGGCCTGCTTGGTTTCGCGCCGGACGTTCATGCGCTGCTTGATCTGCTCCGTGGTGGGCTGCTGCCAGGTGTGGACGCCGTCGGCGCTGGCCTGGATGGCGTGGCCGCGCTGGTCAATGCCGCACCGGGCGCAGCCCATCGGGTTCGGGATGGTCACCGGCTGGTCTCGCTGTTCACGGTCGGGCCGTAGACGCCGCAGGAGAGGTTCTGTTGGGCGTGGGCGCATTCGCCGGACAGACAGCGGCGGGACCGGTAGGAGCAGCAGCGGTTGGGTTCGTGGTTGCAGCGGCCCTGTCGGCAGGCGGGCGGCAGGTACGGGTATTCGTTGACGGGCATCGGGGTGTCTCCTGACGGTGTGCTGGTTTCTACCGTGCGCCCGTCTGCCGCGCGTGTTCCCTGCGGTCAGCGGAGCTGGTGGAAGGCGGCGAGGATGCCGAGTGCGGTAAGTACGGCGTTGGCGCCCGCTGGTTCGAGTGCTGCGAGGGCGGTGAGGAGGGGCAGGAGGGCGTAGAAACGGGTCAGATCGTGGCCGGGCATGGGGTGTTGGGGTCCTGTTCGGGTCGGGGATGATGGGCCAGGCCCGGCCACGGTTGGGATGGATGGGGGCACCGGTCGTTCTGGGAGTTCGGGCGGTGCCCCCTGACACGAACCACCGTACCGTCATACACATGGCAATGCAATGCGTATGACGGGTTGGGAGTGGAAGGGCCGGTTGTCAGCCCTCCGCACCGGTCGGTCATGGTCGCCACTCCTCGCGGTAGCCGGCCCGGTCCGCGTAGGGCAATGCGAGCAGCCGCAGCAACCGCAGGTCGTTCGGCCGCTGCTCCTCGCAGTACCCAGCTTCGATCGCTTCCGCGTCGTGGCAGCAGCCCCACTCGCCGTCGATCGTCGCAGCATGCTCGAACGCCTGCCGGACGATCTGCCGCTTGACGTCTATCTCTCTCAAGACCCGCGCCGGATCGTGCAGGGCAACGTGGCGAGCGCGCTGCTCCGACAGCATGCCCTCATCCCGCACAACTGTCTCATTGCGGTCGTCCACGATCAGCCCTTGGAAGCGCTGCGGATCGTCCTGCCGCCACTGTCCCTCATCGAGGTGGCAGGCACACCGTGCGACGGCAGCGTCCCAGTTGAACTGTGCGTGTAGCCATTTCACCAGGCTGCTCATGCTGTGTCCCGTCTCCAGTTTCTGTTCGGTCACGGTCGGCTCTCCTCAGCCTTGTAGGTGCGGCTCGACCAGGACGCGGCCGCGCGCATCATCCGCTGAGCTACCCGGTCGGCCTTCCGCTTGGCCGCCTTCTCCGTCATCCGGGATCCGTAGTCCTCGTCCAGGTCCATTTGCCGGTGCTTGAGGGGCGACTGGAGGAGTCTGACCTCCCATGCCCAGTCAAGGGTTCCGCGGCGGTAGACGTGGGTGGTGGCGTAGTAGTCGTCACCGTCGGGCTGAATCATGGGGGCTCCTTGGGGCGAGGGGCGTGGTTTCATCGTCCCGCGGTGCGCGCCGGCCGTTGCCTCGCCGCCCCCGGGCCCGCAGACCCGAGGACACCGACAGACGGTCAGGCCCCGTCCTGCCGCGCCCCGGCGGCCTGGTAGGCGGCCACTACACACTCGCTTGAGCAGTACGGCCGTTCGTCACCAGCCCGATACACGTAGGCGTCCGTGTCGTAGTCGGCGAGGTTCTCACCGCAGTGCGGGCAGCGCGGAGCGTGGGCTTCTGCGAGCGCCTTCGTGAGGGCCTTCCGAAGCGTCTCGGCGGCGGACGGCTGAAGAATCAGGATGCCAGCGGGCACGGCCTGGGCAAGGTTTACCGCTTGGTCGACGTGGAGGGTGATCCGCCCGTCCTGGTAGGTGACGCCAGCCGTTTCGTTCCAGAAGAGCAGCGGCCCGCTGTCGACAGCCTCGGTCTCGGCGGGCTTTTCGTCCACGCGCTCGTGCTCACCGGACAGGCACAGCACGCAGAACTCGGCGTCCGGGCCGGAGTGCTTCACACGCTCGGGGGTGGCGCGGGTACTGCTCGCCGCGTGCTGCGGGTCGCAGACGGTATTGCCGCCCGGGGCGTGGACCCACCAGGCTGCGAGCGTGCCGGTCACGCGGGTGACGGGCTCATCGCAGTGCGCGCAGGACTTGCCAGCCGTTTCGTCGGCCCGGCGCCGCAGCCCCATCGCGATGTCCCGGACTGCCGTGCAGTACCGCGGGTCGCTGCCGGGGTCGAGGGACTCGTTCAGCACCCGCTCGTAGAAGTCGGCGGCCGCGCGCAACGCGGCGGCGCCGGCGGCCTGTTCGAGGGTGGTCTGGTCGGTCATGGTGGTCTCCGGTCGGAGTGGGACGGTGGGTTCAGTCTGGCGTGGGAACCGTGGAGGGTTCCCTCGTGGCGGGCGTCCCCAGGCAGCTCCTGGAGACGCCCGCGGGGCGCTAGCGTCGGCGGCGGGACCGGTTCATCTGGGCATCCGGGAGGCGCGGTTCTTGCTGCGGTTGGCAAGGACAGCAGCACGGGCCAGGGACCGCTGCTGGTCGGACACCTCGGTGATCGCGGCTTCTCGAGGCGGCGGCACAGGCGCGGCAGAACGCTGGACAGGTTCCCGACGCGGCTCCGGTGCAGGAACAGGCTCCGGAGCACTGCCAGCCTCCGCTGCGGCCCGCTCCGCCCGCTTCCCAATGACCCGCTGCTCACAGGAGATGCACGGCTGGCCGGTGTCGACGTTCGTCCGTTCGTCGCACCGCGGGTCCTGGCACTCGTTGTCGCGGCGCAGCATCGCCACCAGCACACCGACAGGCTTCTCAATCGGGCCAGCCTGGTCTCGGCGGGAGTAGTGCTTATCCCACTTCGGCATCAGCCGGTACTCGACCAGCTGCTCCACCGTCCTGCCCTCGCTGCTGCTGTAGTCCGTAGCAGCCAGTACAGCGTCCACGAGAGGCTTCGGCAGGCCGTTCGGCACCAGAGCCTTCAGCGGTGCGGGCAGAGCCGCTACGAACGCGTCGTACTGGCGGCGCTGCTCTCGGGAGAAGGTGGGCTTGCTGTTGCCGGACGCGGCGGAGCCGCCAGCACGCGCAGCCCTACTACCTGAGGTTGCAGGGCTACGCCCGTCCACAGGGATCTCTACGGGTTCTCTTGGTGGATCAGTAAGGGATTGGCTGTCACTTTGACAGGGGGTACCTGTCATTTTGGAGGGGGGTACCTGTCGATCTGGCAGGGGGTACCCGTCAGAATGACATTTCAGCAGGTCAGACCCGTCGTTCTCGTCGAACGTGATCTGCTGCATCAGGTTGTCGTCGTACTTCCGGTCCGGCCGGCGCATCGACGCCAGCAACGGCAGATTCACCCGAGACAGGTTCGAGATCGGCTCTCCAGTTCTCGGATTGATACGACGGACCGAAGCCAGCAGCTTCTTCCCCTTCAGGCTGCGCTTCTGGCGTGCCACGGTGCTCACCGATGTTCCGCAGTCGTCCGCTAGGCGCTGCTCGCTCGGCCAGCAGTAGCCGTTCGGGTCGGTGTAGTTCGTGTACGCCAGGAGAAGCAGCTTCTCGCCGCCGTCCAGGCCCTCCGCGGCAAAGACCATCGCCATGTGCTCAACGCTCATTTGGCAACTCCACGGAAGCCGGATGCTGCCTTGGTGATCAGCTTTAGTGCGTCAACACCCGCGAAGTCGAACCACTCGCCACGGATGCGTCGGCGCGCGAAACGCGCGTGCAGGTGAGCCTCCATGGATGCTCCGCCAGCGCCCTGCCATAGCACGCGAAGAGCAGTGGGATACCCAGTCTGGAGGACCTTCAGCCGCCGGGCGACGTTCTGAGAACATCCAATCTTGACGTGGGCACCGGAAGCGTCGCTGATGGCGTAGGCCCACCCGTTGTCTTCTGTGCCCGTCTGCGGCGCAGGTACGGTCCGTGGGACTGCCTGGCCCTCATCGTCCCCCTCTGCGGCCAAGCCCACGGCTACCTCGCCGTCATCACCGACCGCCGCATATCCGGCAGCCACCAGTTCATCCAGCAGCGGAGCTACAGACTCATCGGTCGGAGAGCTGTGCCCTTCCTCCCAAGCAGCGACCACGGCGAAGAGGCCCTTCGCCGCAAGGGAAAGGCGGGGGTCATCAAGCACGCATCGCTCAACGAAGACGAACGTGGACGGCCTAGCTCGCCGTAGCGTTCCAGCCACCGCGCGCCTGGTGTCGACCAGCATCTGGTTGGGGGAGCTCGTGGACCGCGGAGTGCTTCCGGGTAGAGTCATAGGTGGACCTAACTTTCACGAGTGGGGCCAGTGGCAGCGGGGTGCAACCCGCTGTAGTGCTTGAGCGGTCGGCCCGAGGTAGCTGCGAACCTCCTCGAAGGCCGGCCGTTCTGCGTTTCCGGGCACTGGGGCTGCGATCCCAGAGCCCGTATCGCGGTCATGCTTCCGCTTCTCGAGGGGTTCGTTCCCCTCGGTCGGGGCCGCGGCCCTTGGGCGGGAACCGCTCCAGGTACTTCAGAAGGCGAGCGGTGCGCATCATGCGTGTCCTGCCCGCCACCAGGTACGGCTCCTGGCCGGGTCCGTCGCCGAACGGCCAGCGCTGCTTGGCAGGCGTCGTCTTGCCGTTCCTGGCGGTCGCCATATGGCGTAGACCGCGGGGGGTCATGGAGCCGACGATTCCCCGTCTGACCAGGAGGTCTGCGGCGTCGGTGAACGAGATGTAGGCGGGGTCCGTGCGCTCGGTCACGGGCGCACCCCGAGCTGATTACTTCCCTCCAAGGGAAGCCAGGATAGAGTCATGGCGGATCTCCTAGTGGGGATTCCCTGCCGACGGAGATTTCGCAGGTCAGCGTCGGTAGGGCGGCCGGCCGTGCCGCTGGTGCGGTCGGCCGTATAACGGTTTTACTCCTGAGGTCGAAGCGACGTGGTCCAACGCAGGATCGTCGATCCTTCGGCGACCTTCACGGCCACCTCAACGATTCGACCATCCTCCAGCGTTACTGTACGAACCACCTGCGTCACGACCACCTCGCCCGCGGTCAGGCCAAGAGCGTCCTTCTCCGCGGCCGTGGCGTGCCGGCTGGTGACTTCCTCAAGGACCTCGTCCTGGGCAACGCCCAGCCGTGCCGCTGCGAGCTCCCGTGAGGCTCCGGTCGACACCGGTTCCGTCAGCTCAGGAGTCACCGCGACCACGTAAGCCGGGTAGTAGCTGCTGCTCAGGTGGACGGGCATGCTGCCTCGGCTTACGACTCGCCGACGCATCTGAACCGGAGTGCCTGGGGGCACGTCCAGCCTGTGCGCGACGAGGGCGTCCGCACCGACGGTCCCCACTTCCAGAATGCGTGAGGACTCGCCGTCCCCCAAGGCGCTGCCGGTGCTTGCATGCAACGCAACCCGGGCGCCGATTCCAGTGCTGGCCGGCGACGCCACGATCATCTTGGCGCCCGGCCGGGAAAGGATGAGCCCTTCCAGCTTCAGAGTCCGGTACGCGCGAGCTGCTGTTGCGTGGGCTACCTGGTACTGGGCCTTGATCTGGTTGTAGCTCGGTACTTCGTCGCCGGGCCGCAGGGTTCCGTCCTGAATCTGACGTCGCAGCTCCGCGGCGATCTCTGCGGACCCAGGCTTCTTCGGCATGTCTGCCTCCTCTCGTTCGTCGTGAACTACCCGCACCGTCGGGAGTAGTCATCTGCGTCGGAGTCTAGTCCAAGGGAACATTTATCGATACTAGTCTTGCATCGAGACGAGACTAGTCTATATTGGTGTTCGTCGGCAACGACGGAAGCTCCTGGAAACGCCAAACGGCCTGGGTGGTTGCACACCCAGGCCGCTCAGGGGCCCCGAAGGACCCGACAGATCGCTACCAGCCTCAACAGGAGCGTCTGCCATGCAGAACCGTATCCGAACCACCGTCGCCACCACCACGCGCACCACGCAGGCCGACGAGGCGCTGCGCCGGGTCACCGTCCAGCAGATCGGCCCGAGGACCCCCGGCACCGTGTACGACAACGCGTCCGGTATCTACGAGGTCCGCGCCGTCATCACCGACCTCGCCGAAGCCCGCCGCATCCTCCGCCGCAACGCCGCCCGCTTCGCGATCCTCATCCGCGACCTCCACGCCGGCACCGAGCACTACACCGGCGCCACCTGGACCGGATCCGACCGCGTCCTGAAGGCGGTGGCCTGATGAACCGCGACGAGCCCAACGAGAACGACCTCCGCCTCATGGCGTTCATGGAGCAGCTCCTCGGCCTGTCCGACGACACCGACACCGCAGGCCGGATCATCCTCCTCGGCCCGACCGGCGAGTTCGCCGGCGAAGCCTCCCTGTCCGCCCGCGACCTTGAGATTGCGACGAAGGCCCTGGCCGCCGCGCGGGCGTTCACGGAGGCGACCAAGGACATCGAGCTCCCGGCCGACGCCGTCCTGGACCCGGTCGTGGAGCAGGACTTTGAGGAGTACTGCATCGGCCTCGACACCGACTACCTGATGGACCTCGCCGCACATGACCCGCGGAAAGCCGTCCACGCGTTCGACCTCGTCACCGAGCCCGCCCCGAAGGAGCAGATCCTCCGCGAGGACAGCAACGACTGGGACGGGGAGCTGTGATGCACGTCCACGCCGGCGACAACGCCGTCCCCCCGATCACCGGCACAGAGTTGGGTGACGTCCTCGACAAGCTCGCCGAGATCGGCGACTCCGACATGGACCTCATCGTCACCGCATTCCGCAACCTCGCCCACCGACGCCTCAGCGTCAACGACATCCAGGTCTGGGGAGTCGCCCTCGCCGGGGACCCCGACGCCCAGGACATCGTCGGCGCCGCCGCCCTGCTGATCGCCCGGCTGTTCAACGCGGACACCAGCCCCACCCTCCGAACGCTGCCGTTCGAAGCGCAGAAGCGCGCAGCCCACCAGAGCGAGCTCGCCGCCTCCGCCGCCTACCTCAACGACCGGAAACTGCGCACCCCCACCTCCAACGCCAACGCCGCCCTCGACCAGTAAGGACACCGCGATGACCACCGCCACGATCACCCTCGACAGCCTCATCCACCAGCACGCCGACAACATCGCCTACGTCGCCGAGATGGAGACTCCCGCCACCAACCTCGGCGAGTTCACCCACCACCTCGACTACGCCGCCGACAACTTCGACCAGGCCCACATCAACGGAGACGACGACCTCAAGACCGCCAGCACCCTCCTCGCCGAAACCTCCGAGGTGGAGGGCGCCGCCCGGGAGGCCCTGCTGCTCCGCGCCGCCACCCTGCTCCGGATCGTCCCCGAGATGACCGACGAGTACCGCGACATGGTCGGCGACTGACCACAGACCGGGGCCCGGTCCGAGCCGACAGGCCGGGCCCCACCCCTCTGGCCCTGCCGGAGGCCGATCGCCGACCACCCCCACGGCGATCGGTCCCCAGCAAGACCAGCAACCACCGCCCGCCCGCTGCAAAGGAGCAGCCCAATGACCGGACACGAGTTCGCCCAGGCCCACGGCAACGACAGCACCAACTGGCCGGGCGCCGACTTCGACTCCCTCATCAACCTCGTCGACATCGACCTGCACGACCTCCGAACCCGCAACAAGCAGAAGCCCACCCCGCCCAACGACCTCACCCCCGCCGCCTGACCACCCGTCGCCCCACCGACACCCAGAGAGGACACCGATCCCCGTGAACCCCACCCCGGCCGGCCACGAGCCGAACCGCCCCACCGAGGACGGCACCCTCGCGCCCACCGCGCCGGGGAAGCCCCTGACCCGAGCCCAGAAGATCCTCATCGCGATTGTCGCCGCCGGCGTCCTCACCATCGCCACCCTCGGCTTCATCGGCTCCTACAACGCCGTCACCGACCTCGCCACCGCCAAGGGCTTCGGCAAATTCGCCCAAGCGTTCCCCATCGCCATCGACGCAGGCATCATCGCCTTCCTCGCCCTCGACCTCCTCCTCACCTGGCTACGCATGCCCTACCCCCTCCTCCGCCACGGGGCATGGCTCCTCACCGCCGCCACCATCGCCTTCAACGCCGCCGCCGCCTGGCCCGACTGGCTCGGCGTCGGCATGCACGCCGTCATTCCCGTCCTCTTCGTCGTCGCCGTCGAAGCCGCCCGTCACGCCATCGGCCGCATCGCCGACATCACCGCCGACAAGCACATCGAAAGCCCCCCGATCACCCGGTGGCTCCTCAACCCAGCCGGCACCTTCATCCTCTGGCGCCGGCAGCGCCTGTGGGGCATCCGCTCCTGGGACAAGGTCGTCGACCTCGAGCGGGAGCGCCGCATCTACCGCGCACAGCTCCGCAAGGAACACGGGCGCGGCTGGCGCCGCAAGGCGACCGCCGACCAACTCCTCGTCCTCCGCCTCACCGCCGACGGCATGAGCGTCCAAGACGCCATCGACCGCCCCCACCGCGAAGCCCGCAAGCAGGCCGACGCCGAAGCGAACCGTGCAGCCGAAGCCAGGGCGAAGGCCGAAGCCGAAGCCGAAGCGAAGCACCAGGCCGAACTCCGCAAGGCCGAAACCGAAGCGAAGCGGCGGGCCGAAGTAGCCGAAGCCGAAGCGGCCGAAGCGCGTGCCCGAGCCGAAGCCGAAGCGGCAGCCGAAGTAGCCCGGCTCGAAGTCGAAGCGAAGCAGCGAGCCGAAGCCGAAGCGGGGCGACTGCTCGTAGCCGAAACCGAAGCGAAGCTCGCTTCCATCGCCCGCGAGCAGCAGCAGGCCGAAGCCGAAGCCGAACTGAAGCGCCAGCAGCGCGCTGCCGAGCAGGCCCGCATCCAGGCAGACATCGCACGCCAGGCCCGGGAGCAGCAGGCAGAAGACGACCGCATCCGCCGCGAGACGCAGGCCCGCGAGCGCGCCCAGCGCATCGCCGCCCAAGCCTCCACCGCTTCGGTTTCAGCTTCGGCCACGGGCACGGCTTCCGCCCCGAAGCCGGATGCCGCTTCGGGTTCGGCTTCGACTTCGGTGTCCGCCATCACCGGGCCCAGGGCGAAGAAGCAGGCCGAAGTCGAAGCGGTCCTCGCCCGCATGGTCGAAGCGAACGACGCCGAAGCGGTCTCCCTGAAGTGGATCGAGGAGCACTTCGGGCTGAAGCAGACCACCGCATACGACCGCCTCAAGACAGCCCAGCAGCTGTTCGCCGCAGCCCAGAACCCGAAGTCCGAGAAGACGGCCTGAGAAAGGAAGTGAAGGAGGTGAGCGCAGACACCACGTTCTCCATCGATCCGACCCCCTCGAACAACACCAACGCCGCTACGCTCAGTGACACCAGTGGTGGCGGGGCGGGGCGGGGCGGAAGCGGAAACACCAGCCAGGGCCCCCTCGTGGTCGTCCAGCAGCCCCGCAACCCTTCCCCGCCCCGCCCCGCCCCCCGCACAAACCAGAACAAGAACGACAACACGCTCCGAAACGGATACGCCGCAATCTCACACAGTGTGAGCGGCGAAACCGCTGCGATCGGCATCGGCTTCCTCGTCGCCGGCCCCTTCGGAGCCATCGTCGGCGGCACCGCACTGCCCGTCCTCGTCGCCGCCTCCATGTGGCGGGCCCGCCGCCGCGAACACGACGACAACACCAACAACGACGCCAACAGCGGCGGCTTCGAGGGGTCGAAGTCCCGTCGTGACCGGTCCGGATCCGGCGGGGGAGGCGGCCGCGGGCGCAGCAACGGCTCCGGAGGCGGCACTGGCGGCCGGCACCGGTCCCCCAACAACGGTGGTGGAGGCTCCAGCCGTCACAAGTCTCCGAACGGCCCCGGCTCCGGCAAGGGCCGCGGAAACGGGGCAGGCAGCGGCTCCGGTCTCGGCGGGGGCGGGAAGAACCGCAAGCCCAAGGTCAAGGACCCCGTCGCCGACAAGCTGTCCAAGGCCGGCAAGAGCCTCGCCGACAAGTTCAAGAACCGCGGCACCAAGGACAAGACCCCGAAGCCGGGCAAGGACAAGCACGGCACCGACCACGCCGGAAAGGCCGCCAAGGAGCAGAAGACGCCGAAGAACCGCAAGGACCACCGCGGGGACTACCCCGACGACCGGCGCTGGCGCGGCCGCGGCCACAAGGACAAGACGCCCAAGGCGAACACCGACCGGAAGGGGCGGCACCAGAAGAACCGCGGCGGCGGCGACGACACCACGTCCTCCACCGCCCGCGACGGCCTCGCCCCCATCACCCCCAACGACGGCGGCCACACCGGAGACGAGATCTTCGACGCCGAAATCGTCGATGACGGCCTGCCCCCCAAGCCCGACCACGCCCCCGACGACGTCATCGACGGCGAAGTCATCGACGAAGACCGCATCGCCCTCGTCAAAGCGCAGCGGGAGAAGAAGCGCCGCCGACAGGCCATCGCCGCCGGCAAGCAGGCCGAACGCGACGCGGCCCGCGACGGAACGATGGGCGACCCCATCAAGGTCAAGGCCGAACGGATCCGCTACGAGAACCACTGGATCGACCTACAGCTCGGCCATCAGGAGCAGATGCTCGCGCTCGCGGCA
The DNA here is from genome assembly GCF_036246005.1 of Streptomyces sp. NBC_01723. Classification (NCBI taxonomy): domain Bacteria; kingdom Bacillati; phylum Actinomycetota; class Actinomycetes; order Kitasatosporales; family Streptomycetaceae; genus Streptomyces; species Streptomyces sp. NBC_01723. The sequence continues at coordinate 21,104 of NZ_CP109172.1, read as the reverse complement.
TCAACAGAGCAGCGAAGGAGCACCCCCGTGACCTACCCCATCGCCACCACCGCACCCGCAGGCACCATCGCGGCCGGCGTGGCAGTCGCACGGCAGATCGAGGTACGCGGCACCACCGCCTACCGGCTCCTCGTCGCCATGGCCGAACAGCTCGCGAACGGCCTCCACCACGATTCCGACGCCGACATGGCCGACCACGTCATCGAACTTGCCGGGATCCCCGCCATGTGCCGCAACCTGGCCCTCGCCGTCCGCGAAGCAGCGAACGCCCTTCAGAAGACCGCCCCCCTCCACCCGTCCGTGATCAAGCACCTCAACAACGCCGCAGTCGCCGCGCTCACCGCCGCCCGCATGGCCGACACGATCCTCATCGTGTTCGTGCAGGCCCACCGCGAGGACATCGCCCGCGTAATGGCGCCCCGCCTCGGCGAGGAACGGTGGAACATCCGCAACGCCGCCGGCACCCTCGACGCCGCAAAGCTCCGCGCCGCGATCACCGCGTCCGGGCAGCAGCGCCTCGCCCTGCCCGCCGGCAGTGGCCAGGGCGGCAGCAAGCTCGTCCCCGCCTCCGGCGCCTCCACCAAGCAGCTCGTCAACCTGATGAAGGGCTTCGACCGCGGCCACATGGTCAACTGCCTGTCCGAGGTCGCCGGAGCCGCTGGGGGAGTCGAGGTCGTCGCCGACTCCGTCACCAAGCTGTACCGGCGCATGACCCGCTCCTGGCCCACCGAGTCCGTCGTCGATGACACCGTCCTTGCGACTGCGTCCAAGGTGAAGAACGTCGCCGCCGAGCTCCGCAAGGCCATCAAGGCAGCCCAGCGGGCTCACGCCCGTGAACTGAAGCTCAACGCCAAGCCCCGCAAGGGCGCCAAGGCCGAGTCCAAGTGGGACGTCAACACCGGCCGGCAGGGCTAGACCCCAACCCCAGGAAGGAGAGACCCATGCCCAAGACCAGCACCGACACCCCCACCGCCCTCGAAACGATCACCCCTGCCGAGAAGCGCTGGGACTTCAGCCGCGACGCCGTCACCCCCGGCCGCCTCACCTCCTGGGGAGCCGAACTCGCCTGCGCCAGCGCCCTCGTCGCCCCCCTCGCCGACATCCCCTGGCAGGCCGGCGCCGCCACCGGAGTCCTCTGCACCGGCGCAGCCGTCCTCTACGAGAAGGCCCGCGGCTCCTGGCGGCGCGTCCTCGTCGCCCGCGCCACGACCTGGCTGGCCACCACCGGCTGGCTGTCCTACGCCCTCGCCACCCAGCCCACCCTCACCACCATGGCCATCGGCACCACCATCTGGGGGACCGGCGCCGCCGTGAACATCGGCATGGACAAGTGGGGCGAAGAAACCCGCGAAGCCGAAGCCGAGCTCGACCGGCGTCTCGCCGACGGCGAGGAGATCGCCAAAGCCCAGCAGGGCTGGGCGCAGCTCCTCTACGACATCTGCGGCATCGAGAACGCTGTCGCAGATCCCATCGTCGACCGCTGGCCGTCCGGAGCCGGCGAAACCGTCAAGGTCACCCTCCCCGCCCACCTCAACATCGACGCCCTCCGCGGCTACGAGGCGGAACTCGCCGGAGCTCTCCACCTCCCCAAGGGCGGCGGCGTCGCCTTCTCCGCCGGCGGGCCCGAGATCCCCCGCAACGTCGTCTTCATCGCCATCACCCGCAAGAACATGATGTCCGGCGCCATCCCCTACCCCAGCCTCGCCCCCACCAGCATCAACAAGCCTGTCGGGTTCGGCGTCATCGGCACCGGCCAGGAAGCCGCCCTCAACCTCAAGGACGAAGGGTTCATCGCGATCGGCGCCCAGGGCTCAGGCAAGACCGCCCTCATGAAGACCCTCGGTCTCGGCCTGGTCCGCTGCATCGACGGCCTCGTCTGGGACATGGACACCTCCGCGAAAATGTCCGCCGTCTTCATCAACCCCTACCTGCGGCACGGCATCGGCGTCCCCCTCATCGACTGGCCCGCCACCACCGAAGACGAATGCCGCCTCATGGTCCGCGCCGCCCGCCAGATCATCGCCGCCCGGAAGACCGAGTACTCCGACCTCCTCGAAGACGAGGACATCGACAACCTGCCCGCACGCCCCGAAATCCCCGCCATCCACATCCGAGTCGACGAGACCAAATCCATGCCCGACGACGTCCTCGAGGGCATCGACTTCATCATCGAAGAAGGCCGCTCCGTCAACGTCCGTGTCTCCAACACCGGCCTGCGCGCAACCCGCGACTACATCACCGCCGCCATGGACGAACTCACCCCCGGCCGTATCGGACTCCGCACCAACAACGCCTCCGAGCTCGACATGCTCTTCCCCGGATACGGCGCCCCCGACATGGCGATCTTCACCGACCCCGGCACCGTCGTCTACATGAGCGCCACCAAGGGCCCCTTCCAGCCCGCCCCCGCCAAGGCGTACGCCACCATGGCCGAAGCCTTCACCGCCGGCAGCAGCGACCACCAGCGCATGCAGACCCTGTTCATGGACGCCGCCCGCCAGCTGTCCAGCAGCCGCCCCACCCTCGACGAAGTCTCCGCCCGCGCCGCCGGCCTCGCCTACGGCCAGCGCTGGGCCCGATGCATCCCCAACCTCCGCGGCGACGCCTACGGCAACGTCGGACCCGACCGCATGCACGAATCCGTGTGGGAGCTCTACCAGTCCTGGCCCAAGCCCACCTCGGTCGACATCCTCCTCGGCAACGCGGTCGACGACGACGGCTACCCCATCGAAGCCCGCGGCACCGCCACCGAAATCCCCCGCCTGACCGAAGCCATGCTCGACGACGACGAACTCGAGCGGGTCGCCGCCCAGGACGCCGCGATCGAACTCGCCAAGACCCGCGTCGCCCCCAAGACCCACGACCAGCTCGCCGTCGAACTCTTCGCGTCCCTCGGCAAACCCGCCAAGCCGTCCGAGGTGTACCCCCTCATGGTCAAGGCCGGATACGACAAATCCGACCGCACCTTCCGCGACCTGTGCGCCCGCCTGGGGCTGCAAGACAAGCTCGTCAAGGGCGATGATGGAACCTACGCGGCAACCAACAGCGGTGATGGGGTTCCTGATGCAGCCGGACGAGTTCCCGGACCTGAAGATGACGCCGATGGACCAGGCGATGGCCCACATGGCTGAGCTGATCGACGGCCTGAAGAAAGCCGGGCTCAGCGAGCACTCAGCAGTGCGCTTCGCAGCCATCTACTTCGCCGAGTCGTCCGGCAGCGTCTCCGACGACGACACCGACTGAACCAACCAGCGACCAGGAACGCCCCCGGGTCGTACCCGGGGGCGTTCTCTGTCTCCCACCGCCTGCCCGCCGCCCCCAAAGGAACCCCACCCGATGAACGCCAGCCTTCCCGACCCCACCCAGACCACCGCCCTTCCCGACCCCACCCAGACCACCGCCCCGGCCCCCGCCATCAACGACCAGGCGCAGCGCCTCATCGCCGCCGTCGAAGACGCCATGACCACCCCCACCCGCTTCCGAGACGAGACGCCCGTGCCCGCCATCGGCAACGCCCTCCCCATCGCCCAGCCGGGCCGCACCCCCATGTCCCAGCGGGCCACCGACGCCAGCGCCCTCATCCTCTCCGCCGGCGTCGCCTCAATCCCCCTCGGCGGCGCCACCGCCCTCGTCATCTACGTCCTCGGCAACGCAGACCCCGTAGCCCTCGCCGTCGGCGCCGGAGCCCCCATCGGCCTCGCCGTCCCGATCTTCGCCCTGACCCGCCTCGTCCGCCGCGCCAAGGAAGTCGTCCAAGCAGCGCCGCCCGTCATCCACCAGCACTACAGCGGCACCGTCGTCCAGGACCAGCGGACCGTGAACACCAACACCCGCGGCGTGTGGGCCCACACCCGCAACCAGCTCCCCAAGTAGGCATCGGAGAAGCCGTGAACCTGAACCTCTGCGCCGTGCTCCGCTGCATCCAGACCCCCTTCATCCACGAGCCGCTCCCCATCTGCCGCCAGCACGCCGTGATGCTTTCGCAGAACATCACAGACCGGCTGTACTCCAACGCGATCGGCACCAGCACCGCCTCAGACCTGGACATCGACAAGGCTGCGGTTGCACCCGACAACGTCTGGGGGCAGCCATCCCACCCTTCAGTCGTCTACTTCATGACCAACGGAGACCGAGTCAAGATCGGAGTCAGCACCAACATCACAGCCCGCGTCGGCGCCCTGTCCCTGCGAAGGAGCAACGCTGCTCTCCTGCTGAACGGGGACAGCAGGCTCGAGAACGCACTCCACGCCCACTTCGACTCGGACCGCGTCGGTAAAACCGAGTGGTTCTTGCTGTCCGTCAGGATCAAGGACTACATAGCGCGCAGGAAGGAAGCCGACGCTGCCCTGCGTCAGCCGCAACTCCCAGACGACCCCGGCGCCCCACCCTCAGAAGCCCCTGCCAAGCCGGCGACTGCCCAGCAACGCCTCCTCGACGCCCTCCACAGCTTCGCCGACCCCGCCGGACTCGAGACCATCTACGTCACCCGGGAAACCCTCAGCCGGGTCTCCGGCGTCACCGGATCCACCTTCGACAACACCCTCAGCGCCATGACCCGCAAGGAACTCATCCACCGCGGCGCCGACTGCGGCCGCGAACGCGGCACCTACGCCCTCGGCCGGCTCCCCGACTAGCGCAGCGACCGAAGCGACCAGCCCCCGGACCACCGCCCGGGGGCTCACGCACACCCCAGGGGAATGCGTCTCAGACAAACCCCGATCTGTGCCCCACACTCAGAACTGCACGGCCCGGAAGGACCCGGTAGCACCCCCGCGCCGCCGGACCAACCGGGCCGTGCCACACCCCCCAGCCCCCGGCCCCGCAGCCACCACCCCCAGCTGCGGGGCCGCCCCCATCCCAGAGGCAGAGGGAACACCCCACCAAAAATCAGCGATCATCCCAGTAGGCGCGGGGCCCACAACCACACACCCACCCGAGCGGGAGCCCCGACCGCCATGCCCTGGTCCAAACTCAAGCAAGACGAAATCGCCGTACGCCGCACCGCCCTCCTCAAACTCCGCCGTCAAGGCATCCGCTACGACGACGAACGCATCCTCAACCTCGGCTACAACAGCGCCGCCACCGCCCGCAGCGACCTCAAACGCGCCCTCGAAGCCCACCGCGACGAAGAAGCCGCCGAAGTCAGCATCTACCGGCAGCAAGAGAACGAACGCCTCGACGCCCTCCTCGAAGCCGCCTGGCCCGCAGCCACCACCGCGAAGCCGATCCGCAACAAGGAAGGCGACGTCGTCGGCGAAGAGATCGACATGCGGGCCGTCGACACCGTCCTCCGGTTGATGGACCGCCGCGCGAAACTCAACGGCCTCGACATGCCCGCCCGAACCGAACTGTCCGGTCCCGACGGAGGCGCCGTCCCCCTCGGCAGCGGTTCTCTCGCCGAACTGCACACTCTGATCAGCCTGAACCCCAGCGAACCGGAGACCGCAGGTGGCGACAGCGATCGGTGACCACCTTGAGGACACCCTCCTTCACGAGTACGGCACCCTCCCACCATCCGAAAGGCGCCGCATTGTCGAAGCGGCCAGCCCTGAGGTACGGCTGCGTCTGGCCTGGCTCGAACGCCAGATGGCCATGGACCACTCCCCAGGTGGACTTGCAGCCGTCCTCACCGAAGGGCGGGAGAAGCAGGCCCCCCACCTGAATCTCATAGACGACGCGTTCCGGCGCATTGCCGCAGGAGAGAAACTCCAGGTCATGCTGACGATGCCCCCACGTCATGGGAAGTCGCAGCGTGCCTCCCGGTGGGGTCCCCTGTGGTATCTGCGCCGGCACCCCGATAAGCGGGTCATGCTCGCCTCCTACGGCGCCGAACTCGCCGACGGGCACGGGCGGTGGGTCCGTGATCAGCTCCGCACCTACGGCGACGTCATGGGCGTGCGCCTCGACCCGAACTCCCGGGCCGCAAACCGCTTCGACCTCGAACAGGAACGCGGATTGTCTGTGCGCGGCGGCATGGTTACCGCCGGTGTCGGTGGCGGCCTGACCGGCCTGGGATTTTCGCTCGGAATCATCGACGACCCTTTCAAGGGATCTGAGGATGCCAACAGCCCAGCGCAGCGCGAACGGGTCTGGGACTGGTACCAGTCGGTGTTCTACACGCGGCGAGCACCCGGCGCATCACTGATCTTGATCAATACCCGGTGGCATGAGAACGATCTGTCCGGCCGGATCCTTGAGAACGAGCCCGAGAACTGGCTCCAGATCGACCTCCCCGCCGTCGCATTCCAGGCAGGCGACGCCCTCGGCCGCACCCCCGGACAACCCCTGTGGCCGCAGCAGTACGACACCGAAGAACTCGCCGACATCAAACGAGCCGTCGGCGAACGAGTCTGGTGGGCCCTCTACCAGCAGCAGCCCAGACCGCTGGAGGGAGGCGTCTGGAAGTGGCCGTGGATCACCCGGAACCGCGTCACCCCCATGATCTTCCGAGGCGTCGACCTCACACGGACCGTCGTCGCCGTCGACCAGGCCGGCGGGAAGGGCTCCTCCCACGACGAAACCGGCATCATCGGAGCAGGCCGCACCACCGACGGCCAGATGTACGTCCTCGCCGACCGATCCGCGAACATGGGCGCCGACACCTGGGGACACGAGGCCTGCCGGCTAGCCATTGATCTCCGAGCGGATGCCTTCGTCGTAGAGGACAACTTCGGCGGCGACCAGTCCGCGCAGATCCTCCGCCAGGCCTGGCGCGACCTCGAGCGGTCCGGTGAGACCAGCGGCCTGCTCATGCCGCGGATCATCCCGGTACACGCCAAACAGGGCAAGCAACTCCGCGCGGAACCCATCGCACAGCTGTACGCCCAGGACCAGGTCCATCACGTGGGCGAGTTCCCCGACCTGGAGACCCAGATGGTCACCTGGCTCCCCGGCATGGACAGCCCTGACCGTATGGACGCTGCCGTGCACGCGCTGACAGAGCTGGCCGATCCGGCGCAGGAAGGCCTCGGCGCGCAGCACTACAGCGACCAGCGTCTGCGAGGACGCCGGTAGAGCCCAACGGCTTGGGCACAGGGAACGGGAGCGGCAGGCGCCCGTACCCTGATCACAGGCGCGGGGCCCGTCCTAGGACGGGAACGTCTGTGGAGGAGCAGAGGTGGGCCTGCGCGAGGTCGTCATCCACGCCTGGTCGTGGCTCAACTACAAGCCCGTCTACTCCGACGGCGACAACCCCGGCATGCCCAACCGGCGGGCCTTCCCCGAAGCCAACGCCATGTGGGTTCCCGAGGAAGACCAGAAACGCCTCGCCGCGTACAAACTCCTCCAGGCCTACGACAACAACCAGGCAGCCGAACTTGCCGAAGCCGGCGGCGACCTCCACGCCCGGGAGAAACGCGAGTTCGGCGACCCCGCCATGTTCATCGACACCGTCATGGCGAACGTCCTCGGCCGCGAGCAGACCATCACCGTCGCCGGTGCGGACACCGACAGCGATACCCCCACCCCCGACGAGACCATGGCGGCGAAGGTCCAGGAACTTCTGCGAGGCTGGGCGGAATCCGAGCTGCTGCCCATGCGGATCCAGCAGACCGAACGCAAGGCCGTGACGCTGGGGGACGGCGTGTACCGGCTCGCGTGGGAGCCCGGGAAGATGCGGCCCGTCCTCCGCGTCCACGACCCCGGCTTCTACTTTCCGATCCTGCCCGAGGACGGAGACGCCGGCGACTACCCGACCCGCGTCCACTTCGCGTGGGAACTCCCCGCGGACGAACGCCGCGGGATCAAAGCGCGGCTGCGGCGGATCACCTACGAGCTGGACTGGATCCGCCCGGCGACCGCGTCCGGAGTCGACGAAACCGGAAAGCGGGCCGTACGCGCGCCCGTCCCCGCCGACGGCCCGGACCCCGACCAGCCTGACGCGGAAGTCCCGCCGCCCCTCACGCCCGGCGACCTGTACTCCCCGGAGACCGGTGCGATAGCCCGCCAGTACCCGTGGAACGACGGCCTCTCCTACGTCACCTGCTACCTCACCGACGCCACCTGGGTCCTGGAGGACATCAAGGGCAACCCCGACGTCGACTCCCTGCCCCTCGATGCGGCGACGTTCGCGACCCGCGGTGACGGGGAGGTCCTCGACCACCTCGACCTGATGCTGGACTTCGTACCGGTGATCCACCTCCCGAACACGGTCCCGCCCGCGGAGGAGCACTGGGGGCAGAGCAGTCTGGCGAAGGTGTTGCAGATCTTCGATGAGTTGACCTCCGCCGACACCGACTCTGCGAAAGCCTCCGCGACGACCGGCGCCCCGGTTGTCGGCGTGTGGGGCAAGGCCGCCGACTCCCGACTCGAAGTGCACGCCATCCAGGCCGGCATGTTCCTGAAGCTCGGCGAGGGGGGCGGCATGCAGACCCTCGACACTAGCCGGAACCTCGCCGAACTCCGCAGCCACGTCCACGACCTCGAAGACCGGGCCGCGAAGGTCGCCCGGCTGCCCGCCGTCGCCCTCGGCACCCTCGACCCCTCCAAGGCCCCGTCCGGGTACGCCATGGACGTGTCCCTCGGCCCGCTCGACGCCCTCATCGCGTCCATGCGGCTCGCCCGGGACCACAAGTACACGCTGCTCCTGAAGATGGTGCAGCGCCTGTACCTGGCCGGACAGCACCCCGACTGGGCCGGTGTCCGGGTGATGCCCGCCCGGCTGGTGTTCGGCTCGTACAAGCCCACCGACAAGGCCGCCGTCCTCGAGCTCGCCGCAACCGGCGTGGAGAAGGGCGTCCTCTCCCTCGAGACCGCGGTGCAGATGCTCGATGAGGCCGGGTTCCCCATCGAGGACGCACAGCGGGAGATCGAACGCATCCAGGCCCGCCAGTTCGAGAAGGCCCGCGCCCTCGCCGACGCCACCAGCGACATGGACCTGGTCGGCAGCTTCCTCGGTGTCACCGTCACCGAACCCGACCCGGCCGACGCCCCACCGCCGCAGCTCCCGCCCGCCGGAACCGACGAAGACCTGACCGGCGGCGAAGACGACGAAGAGGACGACGAGCAGGGGCAGCAGGGGAGCAGGGGGAACGCGTGACAGATTCTGTGCTCAACTTGGATCTAGGCGCGGGGCCTGAACGTCCTATGGGAGGACTGTCTGCAATGCGTGCCCCCGCGCAGCACCACCGCCCCGGCCTCGCCGCCGCCCACACCTGGACCCACCCGTACACCGGGATCCTGGCCCACGCCGTGTTCTACAACGACGGCGGCAACCCGACCGGAGACGGCGACCCGGCGCCCGCACCCAAGCCCGGCCCGCCCCCGGCTCCCAGCCCCCAGTTCACCCAGGACGACCTCGACCGGATCGCCGCCAAGGAGAAGGCCCAAGGCCAGCGCGCCGGCGCCCGCCAGGCCCTGGAAGACCTCGCCAAGGACCTCGGCTTCACCAACCCCGACGACGTGAAGACGTTCGTGGCCGCCGCCCGGCAGGCCGAGGACGCCAAGAAGACCGCAGAACAGAAGCGGCAGGAGGAACTCGACCGCCGCGAACAGGAACTGAAGGACCGCGAGGACGCCGCCATCACCCGTGAACGCGCCGCGATCCGCAAGTCCGCCCTCGTCCAGCTCGGCGCGACCGGCACCGACCTCGATGACGCACTCGCCCTCCTCGAACGCGACCTGCGGCAGACCCCCGACGCCGACGAAGCCGCCGTCCAGGCCGCCGCGGAAGCCCTGAAGGAGCGCCGCGCCGCTCTCTTCGGCGCCGCCCCGGCCACCCCGGCACCGACGATGCCGCCCGCGCCGGGCGGATCCCCCGCCGGCGGGCCCCCGCCCCGCCAGACCCCCGCCAGCAAGCCCGGAAGCCGCGGCCTCGAAATGGCCCGCATCCGCGGACACAACCGCAACGCCGCCTAAGACTTCCCCAGCCGCACCGGCTGGGGGCCCGGGACCACGCCCTTCTCCACGTGGACGCACACCCGCCAGCGGGTGCAGCAGTCACCGCACACCTGTTGTCACCAGGAGAAGGCCGTGAACGACTTCCAGCCCTACTCCTACACGGACAGCGTCACGGCCGACCGGCCGTGGCTCGCGTCCCTGGTAGGAGTCCAGGACACCAACACCATCACCCTCGACCTGACCAAGTTCAGCGAGGGCTCCCACTACGTGACCTCCGCGAACCCGATGCTTCAGGGCCGCAACGTCATGAAGTCCGGCATCCCGCTGGGCAAGGTCACCGCGTCCGGCCTGTACGCCCCCTACTCGGGGCCGCGCAGCGAGGTCCAGACCGTCACCGTCACCGGCGGCCCGACCGGCGGCACCTACACGCTGACGTTCTCCGGGCAGACCACCGCCGGGATCCCCTACAACGCCACCGCCGCGCAGGTGAAGGCCGCGCTGGAGGACCTGTCCAACATCGACGTCGGTGACGTCGCCGTCTCCGGCGGCCCGCACCCCGGCACGGCCATGTCCGTCACGTTCGGCGGCCAGCACCTCGGGGACGACGTCGCCCAAATGACCGCCTCCGCGGCCAGCCTCACCGGCGGCACCAGCCCCGCCGTCACCGTCGCCACCGCCACCGCCGGCGGCGGCGCATCAGCCTCCGACGGCACGGAAGCCCTCGCCGGGTTCCTCGTGGACGCCATCCACTTCAACCCCGGCTCCACCAAGGCAGCCGGCGCGCTGCTGTGGCACGGCGAGGTCTTCGCCGACCAGTGCCCCATCCCGTTCGACCCGACCGACGTCGCCAGCACCGCGCCCGGCGTCAACATCCACTACCGGTAGAAGGAGGAGATCACCATGGAGGCTCTCGAGCTCCTCCTGCGGGACACGAACGACACCGACCTGACGGTGTTCGCCCGCCAGATGGACACCCCGGCGAACTACCGGCTGACCCGGGAGATCCTGCCCGAGCGCAGCATCCAGGGCGTCCGCTTCCGCACGACGAGCGCCAAGCGCCGAGTGAACGCGGCCAAGTTCCGCGCCTACGACGCGCCGACCGCTCTCGCGCAGCGGCAGGCCGAGCGGGTCGTCAACGAGGGCATGCTGCCCGCCCTCGGTCAGACCCTCCCCGTCTCCGAGATGGACCAGATCCTCCTGGACGTCGGCCACGGCTCCGACACCCAGGCCTACCTCGACCTGCTCTACAGCGACGTGGAACGGCACGTGGAGTCCATCCGCACCGCGCAGGAACTCGCCGCCGGTCAGCTCCTGGCCAACGGCACCGTGAACCTGCCCGGCCTCGGCCTGGACGTCAACTGGAACGTCCCCGCGGAGAACAAGCCGACCGCCGGCGTTCTGTGGGACCAGCCGTCCGCGACGCCGCTGTCCGACGAACGCGCCTGGATCGACTACCTCATCGACTCCGGCGCCCCCACCCCGCGGATGGTCCTCACCTCCCGCCGGGCCCGCTCCATGCTGGCCTCCAACACCGAGTACCAGATGGCGTACTACGGGCAGAACTCCGCGAACAACCCGGGCACCACCCTGTCGCCGCCCGAGGTCGACGCCGTCCGCGCCCGCTTCGGTCTCCCGCCGATCGTCATCTACGACGTCCAGGTGTGGAACGACAACGCGTATCAGCGGGTCATCCCGGACAACAAGTGGATCCTCGTCCCGGACGTCCCGGCGTCGGAGTGGGCGGAGACCCAGTACGGCGTCACCCGTGAGGCCGCGAAGTTCACGTCCGGCACCAACCCGGCCCTGACCCGGGAAGAGGCCCCCGGCATCGTCGTGGTCACCAAGGTCGAGGACGACCCGGTGCAGATCTACACCCGCGGCGCCGCGATCGGCATGCCGGTGCTGTACGTACCGGACATCCACATCTCGGCGACCGTCCTCGGAGACTGATCGCCATGGCCAAGCTCGTCCAGGCCGTGTTCGTGAAGGACCCGGAACGCAACCGCACCGTCGTCCTGCGCCCGGGAGAGGAACCGGAGCCGCGCCTTGCGGCCCTGGTCACCAACCCCGACGCATGGGAGGACGGGAAGCTGCCCGCCGCCGTCAACGACGACTCCAGCGCCGCAGCCAGCGGCACGGATCAGCCCAGCCGCGACGACAGCACCGACAAGGCCGACCCTCCGGCCGCCAAGCCCGCTGCGCGTAAGCCTGCGGCGAAGAAGCCGGCCCGGGGCCGGGACGCCGCTGACGAGGGCACCAGCGGCGACTAGCGGAGAGCGGGCCCGCCCCCACGGTGGGGGCGCCAAAAGGAGCGGGCCCGCTCCCGTGCCACCCCTTCCCACACCACGCACTGGAGGACGCCATGGACACCGCCATACGGGCCTGGCTCCTTGGCCAGCTCGGTGCAGCCACCGACGTCACCGACCTCGAGAACCGCTACGACCGCCTGGGATCCGCCCGCGCGGTCGCCATCGAAGTCCTCAACGGCCGCCTCGCCGACCTGCTGGCCCAGCCCACCACCCTCAACGTCCCCGGCGTCGTCGGACTCGGCTACGGGGAGAACATCAAAGCCCTGGAGCGGAAGATCGCCGCCCTCCAGGCCGGGGACATCCCCGCCCCCGACGACCCTGACGGCTCGGACAGCAGCAGCGGAATCGGCTGGATCGTTCTACAAGCCAGGCCCCGCCGATGACTACCCCCGTCCGACGCCGCGGCCGCACCCTCCGCCAACGCCTCCTCTCCTACATCACCGACGCCACAGACCGGCTCCGCAACGCCTGGTCCATCCTCACCATCGCCCAAACCCGCCTCCTCAACGCCCTCGCCCGTATCCGCCCCGGCCGGACCTCCGGCGGAGGCCGCGCCCTGCGTGCTGCCATCGCCGCGTTCAACACGTCACTGGGCGCGTTCGCCCGCGCCGCCGGCGCCTTCGCCGAACGGTGGGCCAGCACCGACCTGCCCCTCATCTACCGCGAGGGCGCCTGGCAGATGCTGGAGAACGCCGACCGGCGTACCAGCCGCTTCACGTGGACCGCCCGGCACCAGGCCGCGGTCACGGCAGCGTCCGCGCAGTACTACGCCGACCTGACCGGCCGGATCACCGAGGCCCTGCGCAGGGCACGGGCGTTCCTCCGTGCCGCGCAGGACGCCTCCCGAGGCACCGCAGACCGTTTCGACGTCACGCAGCTGCGTGAGGACCACCCCCTGGACACAGTGATCTACGCGAACAATGCCCGGCATCCGGTCGATGCGTGGGCGCGCGCCTCCATCACCTGGCAGGCGGTGACCACCGCGAACACCGCAGCTGCCCGGACCGCGCTGGATGAGCTTGGCACCGAGTGGGTGGAGGTCCGGGACGGAGCCGCGTGTGGCTGGGCGTCGCACAACGATCCCGACCGGGCCAACCGGACGCTGCGCACCGTGCAGGACGCCCTCGCCCACCCGGCGGCACACCACCACTGCCAAAGGGAATTCCTGCCCCGCCTCGACCTCATCGGCCGAACTGAGATCCGTTCCGGAGCCCTCCTGTGACTGACCAGCCCACCGAGCCGCAGGCGCACGCCGTCCACATCGACGGACAGCCCGGACAGGCCACCATCCGCATCGCAGGGGAAGCTCTCCCGCCCGGAACCGTCACCGGATACGTCCTCCAGCACGACGTGTCCGCGGCCCTGCCCACGCTGATTCTCTACACCCGGCAGCCCGAAGGCGCCGCATTCGACGGCCTCGCCCGCGTTGCTGTCGGTGTCCCCAAGACCCCCGCCGACGTGATCGTGGCGTTCCTCGCCGACGTCGACCCCGAAATGCTCGACCGGGAGGCTCTGAACCGGTCCGACTACGGCGGGGGACCCGCGGCGACCGCGCGCGCCATGCTGCAAACCCTCACCGAGTACGCGAAGAATCTCGAGAGCGGTGGCCGCTGATGGCCATCGACCTGCCCAGCATCCTCGCCAACGCCGCAGTCATCGTGGAAGGCGCGATCCTCCTCGACACGGTGCGGTTCTCCAGCCCCGCCGGCGGGCCGCCCGTCTTCAACCCCGACACCGGCCTCTACGAGATCCCCGAAGGGGAGACCCTGTACGAGGGGCCGGGAGCCGTGCAGTCCGGGACCCTGCCCGAATCGGCGTCCGCGGTCGTCGCGACGCAGCCGTGGGTGAACGAGACCACCAGCAAGTACAAGGTGTTCACGCCGCTCACCGCGCCGATAGCGGCCCGGGACACCATCGTCACCGTCGTTGCCGTCCACGAGGGCGGAGACCAGACGCTGATCGGCCGGCAGTGGCGGGCCATGGACCCCTCCCAGGGCGGCACCCTCGGCGTCATCCGTGTCACCAGCCTCGACCAGATCCAGCAGGCGGGAGGCACGTGATGGACCTGGACGACCTTCCCGGCCGGCTTGAGCAGGCTGCGGACCGTGTCGGACCTGAGGTGAATCGTGCAGTGAAGCAGCAGGGCCGCCTCCTCCTCGCAATGATCAAGTTCAACGCGTCCGGTCGCCCCGGCCCGAACATCATTACCGGGGACTACTTCGACTCGTGGAAGCCCGAGCCGTTCCCCGTACCCGACGGCGGCGGCATGGACATCGGCACGACCGAGCCGCAGGGAAAGCGCCTCGAGTACGGGTTCATGTACCGCTACGACAGCTTGGGCCGCTTTTACCGGCAGCCGCCCTTCCCGCACGTCGGGCCCGCAGTCGCCGACATCGAGCAGGACATGCTGGACCCGTTCAAAGCCGCCTGCGACCGCATCTTCGGGAGCGCCTGATGATCCCCCGCAGCTCCGTCACCGCAGGCGTCCAGCAGCTCCTGGAGTCGCTCACCGGCCGTCCCGTCGGCCGCCGCACCATTCCCCTGAACAGCGAGGGGAAGCCGGTGGCGCCGCCGTACACGATCCTCGACCCAGGCCCGCACACCACCAGCGACGGGACACTCGCCGACGCGCACACCACCGCGGTCTCCGAGTACACGGCCACGTTCGTATCCGGGCCGCTCCCCGGCGTCCCCAACAGTCGTGGCGGCGACGAGCAGGCGCAGTGGATGACAGATCGAGGTCGGAAGGTCGTAGAACGGCCCGCCGACGGCTCCACCCGCTATACGCACCCCCTGAACATTCCCGGCGTCACCTGCTCCTACCGGGAGGCCAACGAGGCGGGGGGAACACAAGACCCAGAAGATGGAATCATCACCAGTGTGATCCGGTACCGCTTCCACCTGGAAGAGGCCACCGGCGCCTGACCCCCGGCGGGTTGGGCAACACCGCACCGCGGCGGGACCCCACGCGGACGCCACCAGGCAGGTGGCCGCCACACCAGACACGTGTAGCAGGGGTCTCGATCGGCCCCGCATCCGCAAGGGGCCCATAATGCCGCGTTTCAACCGGAAGGGCGTTACGAAGATCCTCTTCGCTGACGTCATCGCCTCCACCAGCTACCTTCCCACCGCCGCCGAGATCACCGGCGCCACCGACTACACCAAGGACATTGCCGCGGTCGAAGGGTTCTCCATCGAGAACCAGGAGATCGAAACCCCGGACATGGACTCCACGTTCGTCTCCAAGATCCCCGGCGACGACTCCGCAGCCGACTCCTCCCTCACCTTCTACGAGGACGACGTCGACGACACCCTCGAGACGGACCTCGCCAAGGGCACGACCGGGTTCATCATCATCTGCCGCAAGGGCAAGGCGCCGTCCACGAAGGGCATGGACGTCTACCCGGTGCGAGTCGCCTCCAACTCCCCGGCGATCACCGCCGACAACGAGGCCGCGAAGCTCCAGGTGCGGTTCTCCATCACCGACCGGCCGCTGCTGAACGCCACCGTCCCGTCGTCCTGACCCGGCCGTACCCCACCAGCCCCCGGCCGGGCCCGACGTATCTGGGAAGGGCGCCGCGCGCCCGGCCGGGCCTTCCCTCAGGAGAGCCCCGAATGACCAGCAGCACGTGGGCATCGCTGGAGGAGCAGCTCGAACAGATCGAGCGCCCCACCAGCGCCTTCAAGCTCTGCCGCAAGCCTGACGTCCGAGAGCGCTACCTGGCAGCCCAACGCGACTTCGAGCAGGCCGCAGGCCGCCTCAAGCAGATCAAGGGCAGCGAACAGGTCATCGACGTCGACACGCTGGCCGCGTTCGAGAAGCAGCACAAGGACGCCAAGACGGAGCTGACCGCCGCTCAGAAGGCGTACGACGCATGCACCGTTGTGCTGCGGTTCACCGCCCTGGAGCGAAAGGAGCTCGAGAAGCTCCAGAACCAGCATCCGGCGAGCGAGGAGGAAGAGGAGAAGGGCGAGGGCTTCGCCATGGACACCTTCGCTCCTGCCCTCATCTCCGCCGCCTCTCTGGACGGCATGCCCGTAGAGAAGGCCCGCCAGTACCTGGACACCTGGTCTACCGCAGACGCCGGTGACCTGTGGCGGGCCGCCTGGTCCATTCAGCACCAGCGGCGGACCGACCTGGGAAAAGGCTGATCGATGATGCCGACTTCCGTGCCGAGATGGAGCTGTGCCACCAGTGGGGCATGCCGCACTCCCGATTCCGCGGCCACGGAGACGGCACCTGGTCCGACCTCGACCGGCGCAAAGCCCGCGCCTACCTCCACTACCTCAAGCAGGTCTGCCAGACCTGCGGCACCCGCCCCGACGAATGGGACGAAACCCAAGGTGGTGACGAGGACGCCTACCGGGCCACCACCCACCGCTGCATCGGCTGCCAGATCCTCCAGGACCGGCAGAAAACCCTCCCCGACGGCGACGAGGCCCACGGCATGAAGGTCGCCCTGATCCCCACCAGCGTTGCCGCCGCCCTCGAACTCGAGAAGTCCCACCGCCACCAGTAAGAGAGGAGCCCGCCCGTGTCCGAGTGGAATCTGTCGGTACGCCTGACCGGGCAGGGCTCCTCGCTGTCCCGGACCCTGCGCGGCCTGTCCGGCGACGCACAGACCGCGTCCCGGAACGTCAACGCCCTCCGACGGGACGTCGCCCGGCTCCGCGCCGAAACCCGCAACCCCATCCGGGTCCGCCTCGACGTAGACGGCGCCCACCTGCGCCGGGACGTCACCGCAGCCCTTACCAGCGCCGGATCCGGGCAAGGGCTCCGTGTCCGCCTGGACCTGGACGCCGGCCACCTGCGCTCCGACGTGTCCGCCGCCCTCAGCGCCGCCGGCGCCGGGCAGGGCCTGGCCGTGAACCTGCGTCTCGGCAACGCGATGCAGTTGCGGCGCGAGGTTGAGGATGCGGTCCGGTGGGCGGCGTGGGGGCACCGCATCGAGATCCCCATCGGACTCCAGGATCCGATGCAGCTGCGCCGGGACGTCTCTGCGGCGGTGCGGTGGGCGTCGATGAACCAGACCATCCGCGTCCGTGTGCAGCCCGACACGTCCGCGTTGCGCGGCCTGGGCGGCACCCTCGGCGGCGGAGGGGGTGGGGGAGCGAACTTCGGGCTGGGCAGCCTCATCCCCCTCGCCAGCGCGGCCATCCCCCTCATCGCTGGCGTCGCCGCGAACCTGGCGCCGCTGGCGGGCATGTTCGCTGCTACCGGTGGCGCGGCGACCGCCTTCGGGATCGCCCTGGCCGGGCAGATCGAGCCGATGTCCGAGGTCGCCGACGCGGAGAAGAAGTACCAGGAAGCCGTCCGCGACAACGGCAAAGCCTCCAAGGAAGCGATGGAGGCTCAGCTCGCCTACCAGAAGGTTCTCGCCGACCTGCCGCCAGAGACGCAGAAGGCTGCGATCTCCCTCTCCAACCTCAAGGGCACGTTCTCCGACTGGTCGGACGACATGTCGAACTGGACGATGGAGCCCGTCGCGAAGGGCTTCACGGTCCTCGAGCAGCTCATCCCGCACATGAGCCGGGAGGTGCAGTCCTTCTCCGGGCAGATGGACCGCCTGATGAACGTCGCCGGCGGCGCCGTCTCCACCCCGGGCTTCGACGCGTTCTCTGACCGGGTCGCGGAACTCACCGACGCGAAACTCGACGACTTCACCGACCAGCTCATCCACCTCCTGCGGATGGTGTCCGAGGGCGACGCCGACGCCGGTGTGGTCGGGAAGATCCTCGCCTACCTGCGGGAGAACGGGCCCGCCGCCCGCGAAGCCCTGAACGCGCTCGGTGACGCGGTCGGCACCCTCGCAGAGGGCGCGGCGGCGGCCGGGCCAACGATGCTGACCCTTGTCACCGCCGCCGCCCGCCTCGTCGCCGCGCTACCCCCGGAACTCGTCGCGGTCATCCTCCAGACGGCGACCGCACTGAAACTCCTCCAGCTGGCCGGCCTTGGTGCGGCTGCTATCGCGGGCGGGATCGGCGCCGTCCGTACGGCTATCGCCGGTCTGGCCGCGACCGCGGCCGCCGCGGGTGGTGGACTCGCCGGCCTGCGCGCCGCGTTCCTGTCCCTCGGCGTGGCCGCCCGCGCGTCCGTCGTCGTCGCCGGGATCGCCGCCGTCGCCGTCGTCCTCACCCAGCTCGCGGACGTCGGGAAGTCCGCCCCGCCGGACGTCGACAAGCTCACCACCAGCCTCGGCAAGCTCGGGCAGACCGGTGAAGTCGCCGGTGAAGCCGCCCGCGCATTCGGCCAAGACCTCGGTGGGCTCGCCGACAGCCTCCGCACCCTCGCCCGCCCCTCCAACCTCGACAAGACGCAGCAGTTCCTCACCTCTCTCGTCGGGATGGACTCCACGCCGGTCAAGGAGGCCAAGGAGGACCTGGACGCGGTCGACGAGTCCCTCGCGAACCTGGTGAAGTCCGGGAAGGGCGACATTGCCGCGGCCGCGCTGGAGCGGATCGGCGAGGCCATGCGCAAGCAGGGCATGTCCCGCAAGGAGCTGGAGGCGCAGCTCGACGGCTACAAGTCCGCTCTCGCCGACCAGGCGTTCGAGGCGGAACTGGCCGCGCAGTCGCAGGGGGTGTTCGGGAAGGCCGCGCAGGACACGGCGGCGAAGCTGTCCGAGCAGAAGGCGTCCGCCGACGGGCTGCGGCAGTCCCTGCAAGCCCTCAACGACGTCAACCGGGCCGGCGGCAGCGCGATGAGCGCGTTTGAGCAGTCCATCGACGACGTCACCGAAGCCGTCAAGGAAAATGCGGGCGCGCTGAAGATGCGCGGCGGCGAGCTGGACCTGGGCTCGCAGAAGGCGCGTGACGCGGAGAAGGCCCTGTCGGATCTGGCGGCGAACACGGATGCTGCGGCGGCGGCTGCGCGGGAGCAGGGCAAGTCGTGGGAGTACGTCAACGGCATCTACACCGACGGCCGGGACACCTTCGTGCAGGCCGCCCGCGACATGGGACTGACCGCGGAACAGGCGCAGGCCCTCGCCAACCAGTACCTGAAGATCCCCGACAAAAAGAGCACCGTCCTGGAGATGCGCACCGAGGACGCCATCACCGGCCTGAACTCGGTCATCGCCGCGATTGAGAAGACCCCCAACGCCAAGTCGGTGACGGTGTCCGCGCTGACCACGGACGCCGTGGCGATGCTGGAGGAGATGGGCTACAAGGTCCAAGAGCTGCCCGACGGCCGGTTCCAGGTCACCGCGGAAACCGGCAGCGCCAAGAGTGGCCTGGACCGGGTGAAGGCCGCCCGGGACGGACTGACGGACAAGACCATCACCCTGGCGGCGGACATCCAGGACGCGATCGGTGACCTGGAGACGGTGAAAGCGAAGGTCGCGTCCACCAACGGCAAGACCATCACGATGAAGGCGCCGACCGGGGAGGCCCGGAAGCAGCTCGAAGCCCTCGGATACAAGATCAAGGCGACGAAGGGCAAGAACGTCGTCATCAGCGTCCCCACCGGCAGCCAGCGCTCGAATGTCGCCGGACTCGCCGGCGCCATCCAGTCCTTGAAGAACCGGTCGGTGACGGTCACCTACACCACCGTGTACCGCATCGTCGGCAAGCCCGGCGGGCCGCCGTCCGGCACCTACTACGGGTCCACCGCAGGCCGCTCCGCCGACGGAAACATCTACGGCCCCGCCCGGGTGCAACGCTTCGCCGAGGGCGGCATGCGTGAGAACCACGTCGCGCAGATCGCCCAGCCCACCTACCGCATGTGGGCCGAACCCGAAACCGGCGGCGAAGCGTACATCCCCTTCGCCCCCTCCAAGCGGCCCCGCTCCCGCGCCATCGCCGAGGAAACCGTCCGCCGTCTCGGAGGCGACCCCGCGTCGATCCAGTGGAACGCCAACGGCGGCATCGACGGCTGGCAGTACGACCCCATCAGCGGCTCCCTGTACTCGCCGTCCGACGCCATCGCCGCAGGCAATAAGACGAAGAAGGTCCGCACCAAGGTCAAGGGCAAATGGACCACGAAGGAGGTCGAGTACTTCGACCTGGCCGCGGTCGAGAAGAAACTCTGGAAGATGGGCGAAGCCACCGTCGCCTGGAACCGGAACCTGGAGAAGGTCGCCGACCGGGCCGGCGGGGACGTCGCGAAAGCCCTGGCCGGGATGGGCGACGAGGGCATGAAACTCGCCGAGAAGATGGCCAAGGGCACCGACAAGTACGTGGCCAGCATGTCGATCGCGTTGCGGCGGATGATGCAGGAAGCCCGCGCGTCGCTGAAGGACTTCACCGTCCAGCTGGACCACGCCACCGCCACGAACGCCATCTTCCAGAACAACCTGATCAAGCTGGCGGCGATGGGTTACGGCGACCTCGCCGCGCAACTCTCCTCGCAGGGCGACCAGGCGGCGATCGA
This sequence comes from Streptomyces sp. NBC_01723, assembly GCF_036246005.1. Classification (NCBI taxonomy): domain Bacteria; kingdom Bacillati; phylum Actinomycetota; class Actinomycetes; order Kitasatosporales; family Streptomycetaceae; genus Streptomyces; species Streptomyces sp. NBC_01723. Next base: position 587 of record NZ_CP109172.1, on the reverse strand, counting down.
CCTCGCCGCGGAAGCCGCGGGCAGCAAGACCAAGGCGGCCAAGGCCAACGCCGAGGTCAAGCAGGCGAAGGCGCAGCTGACGTCGGAGCAGATGGGCATGCTCATCCAGGTCATCGCCGCGATCACGTCGAAGACGGTCGGTATCCACGACGTCGCCGGGAAGACCGGCCTCGGCGAGGACGACATCATCGAGGTCGCGAATAAGGCCAAGTCGCAGATCAGCAAGTCGCTCGGGTCGAAGGCCTCCAAGTTCCTTTCGGACCTGACGAAGGCCAACGCGCATCAGGCCTACGAGAACGGCGGTATCCGGGCGGGCCTGTACGCCACGCAGGGCGGCATCATCCGGTTCGCGGAGCCGTCCACGCACGGCGAGGCGTACATCCCCCTCGGGCAGAACAAGCGCGGTTCCGCGACCCGCGTCCTCGGGGACGTTGCCAGCAGGTTCGGGCTCGGCCTCACCGACGGGAACGCCGGACGGGTCGTCATCATCCGCGAGCAGGGCCCCCTCGTCGGCGAATCCCACTTCCACATCGGCGAACGCCAGTCCGACCGCGACCTCGCCCGTCAGATCGAAACCCGGCAGGGAT